>JAGQQP010000836.1 GCA_020426085.1 Planctomycetaceae bacterium
GGGATACTCATCGTATTCCAGCAGATGACTGCTGCCAGCGAAAACAGGGTTACTTGTCGTTTCAATCGAGACAGACCACTCATATTATATTCCGTATCCAGTCGTATGAAAGTGACTCATTGATGTTAAGGTTTTGACTTTTGCTCTTTTGAATCGGGTGTTGAACCCGTGACCGGGTAGGCTGTGACCGCCTGATTCGAGACACACAGCACCAGTCCCTGCTGGAAATCGATCGAGCCTCCCAGAGAAGTCAGATCATGCCCTCGATAGATGCCTAGAATGTCGCCATTTGTCTTGGAAATTTCAAAAATCCCCCGGCTGGTGAAGACCCACAGCTGTTCCGGATCGAGCAGGGCACTCATGCCTCCAGCAGCAACCGGTAACTTGACGGCCCAGTTTAAATCATGCGTTTTACGGTCAATGGCTTCCAGTTCCCGAGACAGAAGGTAAACATTCTTCTGATCAATGCCCACCAGTTGCGCCGAGGTTTTGATCGGACGTTTCCAGAGCATTTTTTTTGCGGCCAGATCCAGGGCATAGACTTCATCCATACCCGCTTCTTTGAAATAAACCAGATTCCCATCACTCAGCATCTGCCCTTCGGAGTGTAACTGAACTTCCTCATCAATTGCCGCGTAATAATAATTATTGCTGGTCTGATCGACCTTGTAGGGATATCGAAATGCCCAGTTGATGGTTCTGGTAGGGATACCGATTTCAAACAGAGCACCATTATTCGTCAGAATCAGCAGACTGTCGCCGGTCTTCCGCAGGATCGGAACCGGCATGACTGGCATACCGTTCGATGAGTTTCCTGCCACCACGCTTCCCAGGGGAATCGACCATTCCTTCTTCCCGGTTTTCAGCTGCAGACAGTTCAAAGTCAGTAAATTATTATTCTGCTGATGCGAAACGACATAGAGCCGTTCCCCGTCGACAAGCGGTTTCGAGATGAAGCTTTCATTCGTCTGGCTGCTCTGCCAGAGCTGTTTTCCCGAATCACGCTGATAGGCGATCAGTCGATAGCAGGCACGATAGCGGTTCATCTCTTTCTGCGGGATCAAAGTTGTCAGAACATAATCACCGTCCACGACAATATGGTACTGGTTCAGGTTGGAAGACTGATGAAAGCTGTAGTTATTGAAATTTGTGCCCAGATCTTTGAACTTCGCATTCCGCCACACCAGCTTACCGGACTGCAGATCGACTCCAAAACAGATCCCGTAAAAGTTGAAGTATGCCCGTTTGTCATCCACGGCCATCGGAGGCACAAAGGTCTGGTATGATTTGCTGCGACCATAATAATCCGATTGCGAATTCACGATCGCCTGTTCTGCCGTCTGATCCAGGTACGTAACCTGCCAGCGGGGCTGAAACTTTCTGTCTGACAACTCGAGTGGTTGAGAAAGCCGATTGGCAAGCACATTGGTCGCGCCTGAATCATTGCTGTTTTTTCCGGAGCCCGCGGGCAGTAATGACTTGAGATACAATACAGGGTCGACCTCTGCGCCTCCTAATGTCACCTTCTGACCTGCAAACTGCTGTGAGATAAGTTGAATCGTCGCAGCAGCCTGTTCTATCTGTCCGTTACGTATCAATGCCAGTGCGTATTTGACATTCAGATCCATTTCAGAAAGATTGGAATCGGGATGATGGTCCAGAATCGCCCGCCAGTAACGTGCGGCCTGATGAAACTGCCCCTGTTCGAACGCGTCATTGCCCAGCAGGTCAGCGACATCATCGCCGATGGATGTTAAAAAATACTGAGAAAAGATTTTCCGGGCATCCTCTGTTGCCTGGGGCGTCACGAGTCTTCCCGAAACAGTGAGATCTTCAAACTGCTTGCGGGCTTTGCCGTCAAAGAAGAGTCGAAAGGCTTCGCGACCTTCCGCAGGCAATGCGGTCAGTGCCTGAAAGACCCGGTCTTCGGCATCGATCAGAAAACCATCCTTCGTTGGCAGCAGACGCGAGGTGGACTTTGTCTCAGAGATTTCCTTCAGCGAAG
>JAGQQP010000837.1 GCA_020426085.1 Planctomycetaceae bacterium
GCACCTGCAAAAACAATCTCAAACAGATTGGACTTGCGCTGCATAACTACCACGAATCGCACAGCATGTTTCCCTTTGGACGCAGCTTTACCGATAATTCGACTTCGGCCCCGCAGAACTTTGGTTCTCAGATGTGTTCCACGATGCTGCTCCCCTTTCTGGATCAGACGAACGTCTACAATCAGTTCAATTTCCTGGCCGCCTTTAATCACGCTTCCAACGTTCCGATCACTCAACACAAAATCACGGTCTTCCTCTGCCCCAGTAATCCACAGGATGAGGGACAGAACTGGACCGGGGCAGGTGGACCTGACGACTCCTGGGGCAGCCACTATCAACCGGTGGCACACAGTGGTCGTGACGGGAACCCGGCCCGAGATGGGCAGGATGCCGTTGGCTTCAATAAAGATGGCGTCTTTTATCGCAATTCAACAACCCGTTTCCGCGATATCCTGGATGGTTCCAGTACGACTCTGGCCTTTGCGGAAACCGTAGGAGATACGCCAGGCTCACACGAACTGTTTACCTGGGGTGCCTACGGCGGCGGTGGCATTGGTGTTCGCAGCGGTATCAATGCGAATTTCCCGCTGCTCTCCGGCTGGAGCTGGAACGGGGACGACTTTACCGGACCGGCCAGCTACCACACGGGAGGCTGCCATTTCCTGATGGCCGACGGTGCCGTCCGGTTCATCTCCGAAAATATTGACCTGGGTACATTACAGGATCTGACCACCCGCGCCGGTCGTGAAGTGATTGGAGAATTCTAAAGCACGTTAAACACGACTCATTGTTTATCTATATCCTACAGGCACTTCATTTCACAGGTTTCAGAAAATGAGCAAACTACAAATCCTCTGCAGTTGCCTGCTGCTATTGACTGGCTGCGGTCAGTCTACCGACGAAATGGCGCTCACCCCCGTAAGCGGAACCATCACCTACCAGGGAACCCCTATTGCGGAAGGAGTGATTCGACTCGTCCCGCAGGCAGGAAGCTCTGCACCGGTCAGAACGACTCAAATCAACGCCGGCAACTATGAGTTCAGTGAACGCTCCGCAGTCAAACCGGGCACGTATCAGGTAGAAATCAGTGCCTATCAGGGGGAAACCGGACTCCCCGGAGATCAACCCGGAGGCAGTTCCACCAGCCGTAAACAATACCTGCCAGAACAATTTAATACAAAATCGACGATCGCGCCGCTCACCATCCCGCCCGACAGTGATTCGGTCCAGCATGATTTTAATCTGAAATAAAGAGGTCCTCCCATGAAATCGTATTTGAATCGCTCTCCGCTCAATCAAGCTGGATTCATCCTGCTGCTACTGGCTGCGGTAACAACAGCAAACCAGCGACACTGTCAGGCCGAATCGCGACTGCTGGTCAAAGCGACCAGTGAACTCCCGCGACACGGGGAAGGCAGTCTACTGACGCTCGACAACGGGCGACTGCTACTCGTTTACACTCAATGGTATGGTGCTACCGGTAACGATCACGATCCCGCCCGCCTCGTCCAGATTCATTCGGATGACGGCGGCAAAACCTGGTCCACACCGCAAACGGTTCAGGAAAACATCGGCAAAATGAATGTGATGTCAGCCAGCCTCGTCAAAACCACAAGTGGCAAAATCCTGTTGATCTATATTCGCATCGACAGCAATCGGTTTGCCAATCTCTGGTTCAAAGAATCGACAGACCAGGGTGTGTCGTGGAGTGAACCTAAGCAACTCTCGCATGGAAAACAGGGTCTGATTTTTGCAGTAAACTCTGCAGCGATCCGACTGAAATCAGGTCGTATCCTGCTGGCCGCCTATGGTTCTCCCAGCGCCTGGCAGAAGGACGAGCATTTTGTTTCTTTCAGCTACTATTCTGATGACGAAGGGCAGACCTGGCATCGCTCAGGCAACCAGGTTGACTGCCCGCTGCGGGGCGCAATGGAACCGGAGATTGAACAACTTTCTGATGGACGGATTCTGATGCTGATCCGCACGCAGACGACCCGCATG
>JAGQQP010000083.1 GCA_020426085.1 Planctomycetaceae bacterium
GGTCAATTTCACATTCAATTTCCTGAACCCGCTGGCTGTAGGAATAATCCAGTGCATCAGCAACACGCAGGATGGCGGCCATTTTGGCAATGGCAATGCGGCTGACACGATCGAGTGTGGAGTATCCCGGATGCGTCGCTTTCGGTGAAGCCCGGCGATGATAGCGGGCAATCAGCGCGACCAGCAGCAGGTCGGTCTGCCCCAGACCAAACAGATTGCCATTGCTGATCAGGTACATGGAATGTTTGTGGTAACCGCGTTGATTGACGTAGATCCCGATCTCGTGCAGGTAGGCAGCGATGTACAGCAGCAATCGATTCCGTGCGTCGAGTTTGTGTTCGTTCTGCAATGACTGGAACAGGGTATCCGCCAGAAAAGCGACATGACTGGCATGCGTCTCGTCAAAATCAAAACGTTTCCCGAAGTCGATTGTAGAACGCAGGACCTGCTGATTGAATTCGTCTGACCAGTTACTCTGGTCAGCCATTTCTTTCAACAGACCATCACGGAAGTTGGCTTTGGTGACATAAATGTGTTTTTGCTGATAGGCCTCTGCCAGCTTGGTATAGGCGAGCAGTGCCGGCCCCAGTGTTTCTGCATCGGTGAAGGAGAGATGGTATTCCTGAACCAGTTCGTCTTCGTTCTTTTGCAGAATTTTATCGGTAAACTTGCTGAGTTCAGAAACTTTAAGCCGGTCCAGTTCATCGGGTGAGTTTCCTGGATCCGGGATTTCATCATCCGGGCGGAGTTGTGCTAACGCAAAGCGGACATCCCCTCCCAGTACAACCAGCTTGACGGATTTGTCGCCGGGAACTTCGTGGGTGATCTGCTGGATCACACGCTCGATCTGATTCTCCATAATCGTGCGTTCTTTGGAGAGGGGGACGCGATAACCCTTGAGCATTTCCCGCAGACGCAATGCGCCCAGTCGATAGTTACCCGAGAACAGCACATTCCCTTTCTGCACGAGCAGCAGTTCGGTCGTACCTCCCCCGATTTCCGTTACAATGGTTTGTGCTTCGTCCAGGTTTGGTTTTGCTGCCAGGTAAGGACGAATCCCCTGGTAAGTTATTCGGTTGACTTCCGCTTCATCCAGGGGGGAAACTTCAAATCCGGTCGCGATGAAAATCCGGTCTGTAAATGCCAGGCGGTTGTCGGCTTCCCGGACGGCGCTGGTGGCAGCCACGCGAATCTGATCGTCGCGTGTGATCTGATATTCATCCAGTCGTCGACGGTAGCTTTTGAGGATGCGCACACATTCCTCCATCGTTGACTTCTGAATATTTCGTGTCTGGAACGTATCTTTCCCCAGGGTCACTGCCTGGGCGAGCCTTTCTAATGCATACACCGAGCCATCTTCTTTGATCTCGGCAATGGCCATACGAATGGCGCCGGTACCGATATCGATGACGGCAATTAACTGATTTGTGCCTGACTCCATTCGACTGGAACCCGGGGATGTCTCAGTCGGAGATGAATCTTTTGTGTTCATACCTGCGTTTCAATTTTCATCGAAGAGTTTTGCTGAATGACGTATTGGGCCCACGCGGCAACCCCCATGACAGACGAGTCATCTCCCAGTTTTGCGGCGACGACTTTGAAGGAGTCTTTGAAAGTCGGCATCACATTGCGTCGAGTGGCTTCCGTCACGGCGGGCACAATCAGTTCGGGCATGGCTTCCACCAGGCCCCCTCCCAGCACAATGATTTCCGGGGAAAAAGTGTGGACCAGGTTTCCAGCGGCAATCCCGATATATTCCGCTGCCCGCAGGATGATGTTTTTGACACTTTCGTCACCACCTTTGATCGCCGATGCGAGGATCCCACTGCGAATATCCGACAGGTCCGTACCGACCATCGAACGCAGGGTTGGCGCATCTCCCCGATAAGCTGCCTGTGCAGCAGCGGCTGAGATTGCCAGCCGACTCGCCAGCACTTCCAGACATCCATGTTGCCCACACCCGCATTCGGGGCCTTCCGGCAGGACCTTGATATGGCCGATCTCCATACAGGAACTTTTACTCCCCTGAATCAGTTGTCCGCGGTAGACGGCACCACCGCCAATTCCGGTTCCCGGAAAAATTCCCATGACGGATTGAGCGCCTCTGCCGGCTCCGAAACGGTATTCACCGTAGACGCCAGCATCGACATCGTTACAGATCACAACCGGGCAACCAAACTCTTTTTCCAGTACTTCTTTCACGGGCGCGTTATACCAGCCCAGATTGGGGGCTTCGAAGATGATTCCCGCATGCAGTTCCAGCGGGCCAGGACAACCGACACCAATGCCTGCCAGATCCTGGGGAGTCAAACTGGCCTCTTCCAGAGCCTGATGGATCGTCTGGACCATTCGTTCCAGCCCCATTTCGACCCCGGTGTGACCTTTGGTCTTTCTCCGTTTTTTCCCTAGTGTTTTATATTCTGAGTCAAAAATCTTGGCCAGCATTTTGGTGCCACCCAGGTCGAAGCCAGCCCAGTAGCGGCTGGTGGTTTCAACGGAATCTGCAGACATGAATTTTATTTCTATACTTTTAAGGATTTACTCTCCGCAGAGATGCGGTCAACGGAAAGCTTAAACAGTTTGCTCTCGCAAGCATTCTACTCACGATTATTATAACAGATAGTTCTTATCTCGTGTATTCTGACGTATTTAGAACACAATTAACAAGGGGGAGTCCGAGATTTCTGTTTGCAGTGAAATCAGAGGTCATTCCCGTCAGAGGTCTCATTATCTGGGAAATCCAGCAGGAAAGTTGGTTGTTTGCCATGTTTAGATGATTGCTGCAGGCCGTTGACTTTTGGGACTGGGGTAGCTTGGCTAAACTATTCTGTATGAATTACTGCTGAGACTATATTGAAAGTCTGAGTGCTACACTAAAGTTTACTACGCCCTGGGGTTTCCTCAATGTATTTCCAGTTTCCCTGTGAAAAGTGTTCAAAAAAGCTCAAAGTCCGCGATGAAAACGTGGGTAAAAAAGTTCGTTGTCCCTATTGCCATCATACGATGCTGGTCAAAAAACCTGAGACACCGATTATCGATACTTCGATCGATGTCAATACTTCCAGTTCGACAAGTTCCAGCAGATCTTCCGGCAGCAGCAGTCGCAGTGGAAATAAGAATGTTTCCAGTGGCTGGGCCGATGGTACTGAAGTCAGTCTCTCGAAGAGTGGTCTGATTGCGGTAGGGGCCTCTGTTGCATTTATTGCAATCATGTTTCCTTTCCGAAAATTTTACCTTGGTGAATTGTTTCTGGATCGAGGCTGGGTTCCCTTCGCGCTGGTCTTTTTGATGAGTTGGTCTGCCACGATTCTGATTTTGAAATACCGTAAACTGGGAAAACAAAAAGATTCGATGTTGTTCGATACGCTACCCACGGATATTTCTGAGGATATTTCAGAGAAAACCGTCGCCCGGTTTATCGATCATGTCAAAAACCTGCCCGTTGATCCCCGCGAAAGTTTTCTGGTGAACCGGGTTTTACGGGGCCTGGAACATTTCAGTGTTTTGAAAAGCAGTTCTGAAGTTTCGAGCCGTCTGCAGTCGCAGTCGGAAATCGATGCCACGGCCGTCGATTCCAGCTATACCATTCTCAAAGTATTCATTTGGGCGATCCCGATTCTGGGGTTCATCGGAACCGTGATCGGGATTAGTGCCGCGGTAGGGGGCTTCTCCGGCGGGATGGATAATGCCACCGATATCTCTGCTTTGAAGGAATCTCTAGGGAGTGTGACCGGTGGTCTGTCTACCGCTTTCGATACGACTCTGGTCGCGCTGGTGATGAGTATGCTGGTGATGTTTCCCAGCAGTTCCATGCAGAAGTCAGAGGAAGACCTGCTGAACTGGGTGGATGAATACTGTAATGAAAACCTGCTGAAACGGCTCAAAGAACCTGATCATGGCGGCGGCGGAGGTGATGAAAAAGACCATCGTCGACTGATTCAGAAAACCATCGATAAAGCAATGGCAAACCATCATGCCGAATTGCAGACGTGGATCGAGAAACTGGAAGGGATCGGCGATACGCTGTCACAGCAGGTTGTCAAATCCTGGGGTAAGATCGATGATAAAATTCGTGAGCAGCAGGAAGCGCAACTGGCTGAGGTTCAACAGGTGATGAAACACCTGGAGAGTGTGGAAGAGAAAATGACCGCCCTGCAGTCCGCGCATACTTCACATCTGGAAAAGATGAACGGCGAAGCAACGGAAATGACAGAAGCCGCCGGTGCCCTGTCCCAGTCATTTAATGGCGTTCAGCAGGGATTGAACGGCCTGAATACGGTTTTGACGAATCTGGGTGAAAAGCAGGTATTGATTCAGCAGGTGGAAGCACCTCGTAAACGCTGGGGATTATTCGGGAATTCGAAGAGAGTAAGATAACGTGGGTAGAAAGAAGAAGGATAGTGAAGAAACGGTTTCCCTGTTTCCGTTTCTGAGTATTCTGGCGTGTGTGATTGGTGTTTTGACACTGATGATCACTGCCATGGCACTCAGTCAGATGGATCAACAGGATGATTCCCTGAAGCGCGTTGAAGAGTTCGAAAAAGATCAGAAGGAAATTACCGAGAAGCAGCAGGAACTGGAGCAGGTTCAAACCCAGGTGGAAGACTTGTCTAAACTGAATCGCGACCTGATTCTGGCTCTGGAAGAACTCAAAAAGCTGAAGCAGGAAAAAAACAAAATTCCGACGGATATTACTCCGGAAGAGAAAGTAAAACTCCTGGCGGAAGCCAATCGTCTGGAAAAACGGATTACGGAAATCAAAGACGAACCGATGACGCTGCAGAAGGAAATCGACAAGCTGAAAGTCGAACTGAATAAACGCGAAAATCCGGTCGCTGCAGAAGTTCGTATTCAACCGGGTGGGTCCGGCGTGGATCTGAATCCCACGTTTATTGAATGCACCAAAAACGGAATCGTCGTTTTAGACGGCCCCTCGAAAGACCTGCATGTCCGCCGCGACGACCTTCGCAAAAGTCTGCCTTTTGTCGAATTGCTGGATAAGATCGGTGCCCAGAACAAAGGGACTGTCATCTTCCTGATCCGCGAAGATGCTGTCTACACTTATAATATCGCGTCCGGTGTTGCTCGTTCCCGCTACTGCCCCAACGGCAAGTTGCCTGTGGAAGGGAATGGGAAAATCGATCTGAGTCGTTTTAAAAATGCGGCCGGTTAATTATCGTGAATCAAAAAAAAAGCTCTGTCGAACTGATCGACAGAGCTTTTTTCATTTCAGTATTCGTTGTGTGGGACCTTACTTTCGCAGGTCATAACACATCAGTACATCCTGCTCTCGCAGGTAAAGCTTTCCGCCACAGACGACCGGGTGAGCCCAGGCTTTGCCGAGGACCTGATCTGCTCGGAAGGAACCTTTCAGCTTATAGCCTTCAGTCGTTGCTTCCACCAATGCGAGTTCCCCGTTTTCGTAGCGGAAGATCAGGTTTCCGTCAACAAATAACACGGCCGCTGATCCACTTCCTTCCCCGCGGATATCTCCGCCCCAGACGACTTTACCCGACTTGAGATTCAGGCAAAGTGGGAATCCATTGTTATGGCCGTGTCCACAGTAGATATGATCTTTGTACAGGATCATACCACCATGATGGTTCTGCAGGGTTTTGGCATCCAGGAAGTAAACTTCTTCCGCTTTGACGCCATCACCGTCTTTCGAGAGCTTCAGCAGGGCACTGCCCGTTTTGTATCCGGTTGAACAGAAGACGTAATCGCCGGAAATAACGGGGGTGGGAATATTGGCTGTACCATTGGCAACCGGGTTGTAGTGCCAGAGCAGCTTTCCATCGCTGGCACGTACTCCAATCACGCCTCGTCCAGTGAGCTGAACGTACTGTTTAACACCGGCGCCGTTGGAGATTACGATGGAAGAATAGCCGGCACCGTCTTTCCCTTTTTCTCCGAGATCAGAGACAGCAGTTCGCCAGATTTCCCGCCCTGTAGTTTTGTCGAGGGCCACCATCATCGCATTTTTGCCGCCTGGTGTGCAGAGGACGCGGTCTCCATCGATCAATGGCGATTCGGAAAAACCCCATTTGGACATCATTTTTCCGTCCCACTCTTCTTCAAAGTTTTTCTGCCAGATAATTTCACCATCGGCAGTACTCAGACAGAAAATCGCGCCGTTTGAGGCAATGGCATACAGCCGATCCCCGTCGATGGAAGGTGTGCAGCGTGCTCCGGGATAACCATGCTCGGGATTCAGTTCCAGCAGGTTGGTTTTCCACAGGATCTTGCCATCGTCGGTGTTGACAGCGATGACCGCCTGACCTTCCGGGAGGTTTCCTGTTGTGAAGAGTCGATTATCCTTGATCGAAACACTGGCATATCCTTTGCCCATGCCACTGGCAGTCCAGGTCAGTTTAGGCGGAGTGGCATTCCAGTCGTCAATCAGGCCGGTGTCAGTAGAATGGTTCTGACGATTTGGACCACGCCACTGCTCCCAGGAGTCAGACAGTTTTGTTGGTTCATTTGCTTTCGCTGACAGGGAGAGACCACAAACCAGTATGGTGCCCAGCAGCAGGCGAACAGGCTTCGAATAGCTCATCATGAAATAGTCCTTTTTGAGATCTCCAGGCGAGGGTGAATCCTGCCTGTGTCCGGGTTTAATGTAGCATCTCCAGAACAATTGGGCCGAGTATCATTGTGTGGGAGACACGGAGGTTTAATGGAATGCTCTTTTAGTTTGAGAGATCCCGCTGTTTTCCTGTGAATTATGATTCAGAAAATACAACGAAGACCTCTTGGGGAAAGACACGGATGCACCAATAATTATATGACCCTGTCAGAGTGGCTGCAATCTATGTAGCCCTATTCCTGTCTCGCAGGGAGTCAATTTTGAAGGACAGAGTCTTTGTGTGAAAAGTACTACTGCAGGAAGACGACTGACTGCGAATATAGTTTTTACCGGGACGGAGCTGCTTCTGCGATCCGTGTGTACAACTCTTCTCTGGAGATTTCGTGAATCCGAAAGACCTTTAAGGCCGCAGTTTCCCCTTTATATAACTCAATTTGTGATCGTTTCAGTTTGAGCGCCGACTGGATCACTTTGAGCAGGGCTTTGTTGGCTTTCCCTTTTTCAGGGACCTGTGTGACGCAGACTTTGAGCCTGCCGTCATGAACTCCTTCAATGGCGTTTTTACTGGATCGCGGTTGCGCACGAACAGGCAGAAGAATCGCAGTGCCGTCCATTTCCAGATTTAATGCCAGATTCACTTTGAATTCTCAATTCCCGGTTAAACTGTCCAGTCCGTCAAAGAGGGCGCTACCGACTCTGATAAGGGTGGCTCCTTCTTCAATACCCACCTCGTAATCGCCACTCATACCCATTGACAAGTCCTGCAGCTTGATGGAGGCGGGAGAAGTCTTCTGAAGAGTATCACGCAAAACGGAGAGTTCCCGAAAGACAGGGCGGGCGGCTTCAGGATCATCCACATGCGGGGCCATCGTCATCAGACCACTGATTTGAACGTGACTGGTCTGACAGAGCGACGGCCAGAGTTGCTGCAGCTCGGTTTTTTGAAATCCTTTTTTATTTGCTTCACCTGAAAGGTTCACTTCGATCAGAACACGAGGCTTCAGGCCAGATTCTCCTGCGACTCGATCGATGGTTTTCAGTAATTTCTCTGAATCGACCGAGTGAATCAAATGACTGTGCTGAATCGTTTTTCTGACTTTATTGCGCTGCAATGGGCCGATGAAGTGCCAGTGGAGATCCGAGGGAAAGAGTTCTGACCGCTCTTCGAGCTGCTGAGTACGGCTTTCTGCCAGATCCCGGCAACCAAGTTTAATCAGTTCGGAGACCCATTCCAGACGGGCATATTTGGTGACGCAGATGAGTGTTACTGATTCGGGAGCACGATCTGCTCTCGTACACGCCGCTCGAATCCGGTTTTGTATTCCCAACAAATTCTTTTGCAGGAGGCCAGAGAGGTCTTCCATTACCGGTAATCATCCCGTTCAAATTGTTTGATTTCTTGCTCAGGTTCAGCGACGAGAGAAGCTGAGGTTAAGCTCTGAATCATATCTTCCGGCGCTTCTGAAATCCAATCGAGAGCCAGACATCAAAGTGAGTTTTAAGCGATCACTTTGCCTAAAAAGCGAACCCCGAATTCCCAGAATTCTTCTTCCCGGATCTCTTTCTGCCTGACAATTTCTGAACGAAACCAGGCGATCTGATTGTCCTGAACCGGAATTCCTACCAGAATATTATTGCGATAAATGGGAAAGGGATAAATGAATGAGAGGCCGGATTGTGAAATCGAGCGAGACCAGACTTTGATCGTCGTATTCTCCTGCTCGTCCGCAGCATCGCTGTTCGGCAGGGAGATCCATACGGTTCCTCGAAAGTCTTTTCTTTCGTGAGCCCGTTTTTCAGAATAGTGCACGCTGGTTCGTTGATCGATACGGTCTAATGTATCCAGAACACGTGAGACGGCCCGGTTCTGTTTAACAGTATATTGATCCAGATTTATCAGACTCATGGGACACACCCATTTAAGAAATGAAATGGAAGTAGGTGCCTATTCGATTTGAAAAGGTCAAGGTTTGTATAGGATTACTTCAAATATAGGTCTTGAATTTTTACAGTCAAATCCCTCCATCCATGAATCAATAAATTTTGATTTATGGAGATATTGTTGTTTTTAGTAAACATTTAATTCTCAACAGTTTCCAGCTTTGCCAGAAATTCCTGCAGATGATGGACCTCTCCGTTCAGGCATTCAATAAACTGTTCTGCTGCTCCAAAATTGCCTGAATCGATGATATCTTTGACCGCATCTTTAATCTTTTGAGCCGGCGTATATAAATCGACAGGCTGATTGTTTAGTGAATCAGGAGCACTTGTGACCATCTCTCTTAAAGTTTCACGAAGTTCCCCCTGGTCCAGTGGTTTGAACATGATTTTAGAAACGCCCAGTTCTTGTGCCAGTTTGAGTCGTTGGACATCTTTATCGTTCGAATTCTTCTCCAGGCGTAAGGCGGTCATCAAAATGAACTGGGGTGGATCCAAAGGCCCATCATCTGTGAATCGTTCCAGATGCTGGGCTTCTTTGAATAAATCAACACCATCCATACCGCGCATCATCAGGTCCGTGATGACAATATTAATATCATTGTCCGTTTTCAGCAGATTCAGCGCTTCAAAGCCGGTTGTGGCTGTACAACATCGGTAACCGAACTTCTCAATGAGTCGCGCATGAAAGTGGCAAGAATAACCAACATCATCGACAACTAATATTTTCATTACAACGACCTCTGGTTTAGAACCATGATTAGCGGGTTAAGTGGTTTCAATGGCTAACTTGAGCCATGAAGGTATTCAATTCGGTGATCAATTCCTGCATTTCGTTCTCCAAAGCAGCATAACTGATCGAAGCATCTTGTAGTCGATTCGACTTTCCGTCTTCTTCTAAAGTCTGCAACAGCAGATAAGGTTCACCTTTGGTGTAGTTGGAGACGGTTCCTTTAAAGCCATGTGCCGTTATGGCTAATGTCTCAGCCTGTTTACGCTCGATTGCCAGACTGATTTCACACATCTGCTCAGAGACAGAGCACATAAACAGATCGATTAATTCTGCAAGAAACTCAGTATCTCCGATTGCCATATCCAGAATTCGATCACCGTCAATCAGACGCCACTCTCCTGCATTGTTTGTTGTGTTTGTGTTCGACATCTACATTTTCCTTACCGGGATTTTGCACAGTGCAAACGCTAATTTCGAAAAATGAACTTTTGCTGCAGTGCAAAAATTCTGTGAAATTTTCCGCAGACCTACAGGTAAGATTAGGTTCCATTTTCATTGATGAGAGAAGATCATCAGAAACAGATACAGGATGAAGTGTTTTTTTGTAGGAGTTTTAATCTCTGTGTCGATTGAGAGATTAAAATCGGCAAAGAATCCACGAAAATTCGTACTTCAGTATGTTTTTGTCCTGTTTCTGACACATGCAATTTGAGGTATTTCACTACAGTTGTGGCACTGCGCATGCTGTTGCTTATCAGTTTCCAGGGGATAAACTGCTGTTAAGTCTGAAAAAGAAGAGTGGTAGAAGTGCTACAACAGGGGAGTTCTGAAGTTAGCAACTCTTCCAGCCTGTGTTCCGAATTTCAAAAGCACCTGTAATTTTATTTACGACGCGACACTGAAATCGGGGTGTACGCTAAATTTGAAAATCACCATCTGTTGGTTCTGGGTGAGCCAGTTCTTCCAGAACTTCCCGGACCAGATTTTCCGGAATTTCTTTGAATACTTCGACGCGGCCCAGACTGGTAGGCAGTACGAATCGCAGTTTGCCGCCTACGGTTTTTTTTTCTAGTTTCATCCGGTCGATGATCTGGTTGTTATCCAACTGGACCCCAGCCGGTAGAAGTACCGGAAGACCAAGGGCTTCCAGCAAACGGATTTGCCGCTCTGTTTCCTGATGGGAAATCAGTTCCAGCTTCTCAGCGAGATAGCTGGCGTAGATCATCCCGATAGAAACCGCTTCACCGTGCATCAGTTCCCCGTAACCACAGAGTGCTTCGAAAGCATGCGCAAAGGTATGTCCATAGTTCAGAATCGCACGTAGCCCGGAGCGTTCATGCTCATCCTGTTCCACAACTTCCGCTTTGAGTTCACAACTGCGGGCGATAACGTTGCGCAGGACTTCAGGATCGCGCTGATTCAGCGCTTCGATATTCTGTTCGAGATAATGAAAGAAGCGAGAATCCAGGATCACACCATATTTCACCACCTCTGCCAGACCGCTGCGGTAATCCCTGAGAGGCAGAGTTTCCAGTGTCGAGGTATCGATAAAAACGCCCAGAGGCTGGTAGAATGCACCAATCAGATTCTTCGCCTGGGGGTGGTTCACCCCTACTTTGCCACCGACTGAGCTGTCAACATGAGCGAGCAGTGAAG
>JAGQQP010000838.1 GCA_020426085.1 Planctomycetaceae bacterium
GTCGAAAATCCCGTCCTGCATGGCGGTAAGTCAGTTTTTCGTGGTCGAGGCCCATGATATGCAGGATTGTGGCGTGAAAATCGTGTACGTGAACCAGATCTTTTACGACATAGTTGCCGATATCGTCAGTCCGTCCGTGAATGACACCGCCGCGCACATTGCCACCGGCCAGCCAGCAGGAGAATGCATCGGGATGATGGGTTCGCGATTTGGTTCCTTTGCCATCCTGTGCCCAGGGGGAACGACCGAATTCGGTGCAGAAGACCAGCAGAGTATCCTGCAGCAGACCGCGCTGTTTCAGATCCTGCAGTAAAGCAGCGACGGGTTGGTCAACACGGCGGGCATATTTTTCGTGGGACGCGATATCGCGATGTGCCGCATCCCAGTTATCGCGGCAGGCTCCGACAGCGTCGATGATCTCGACAAAACGGACTCCCCGTTCCACCAGTCGACGGGCCATAATACATTGAGCCGCGTAGCTGGACTGATCTTTTTTGTCGGCTCCATACAGTTTGAGTGTGGCCTCACTTTCTTTTGACAGGTCGAGTGCTTCGGGTGCCTGTTTCTGCAGACCGGCGGCTGCGATAAACGTTGACATGCGGCCTGCCAGTTGAGCGTCCTGGTCGCGCTGGCTGAAGTGGCGCTGGTTCATTTTGTTTAATAATGCAAGTTCCAGCTGCTGCCGAGACTGTGATGTGGAGGACTTGAGAAACGGGATCGGATCATCGCCGGGAACCACGCGCACACCTGTGTTGTCCGCAGGCAGGAAATTGGAATCCCATAGTTGCGGGCCGTTGTAGGGACGATGTTCTGAAATCACGACATGCGAAGGCAGGTTCGGATTAAATGACTTCAGCCCGTAAGTTAACCAGGCGCCGATGCCCGGCATGGCGGTTGTGGTGCTGCCTGTGTGCAACTGCAGAGTGGCTTCCCCATGATCGCGGTGATCACAGTTCATCGAGCGGATAAGTGCCGTTTCATGCATGATCTTGCGAATGTGAGGAAACAGATCGCTGACTTCGGTGCCGCATTCCTGGTTAGGGCGAAACTTCCAGAGGGGGGCTTTCAGATAACGTTCGACGATCGGTTGTCCAGAGACCGCGGCTTTGCTTTCATCGCCGATTGACTGGTCGTGCCGTCGTGTTAACTCGGGTTTAGGGTCGAACGTATCGACGTGCGAATATCCGCCTGACATGTAAAGCATGATGACATGTTTGGCCGCCGGTCGGTGATGCGGCAGATCCAGACCCGCGGGAAGTGCTTTCGTCAGAGCGAGTCCGGCGGCTGTTCCGAGTCCAGCCTGCAGTAGCTGTCGACGTGAGAATAAGGATGAGTCGTGCATAGGTTTGAACCTGATTGTTTGCATTCGAGCCGTTTAATGTTAATAGATAAAAAAGAATTCGTTGCTGGTGAGCAGAACTTTCGCTAAACCTGTCCAGGCAAGCTGATTCGTATCCCTGTCTTGATCTGATTTTTCTGTGTTTAATTCTTCACGATAATATTCCAGAAACTGGGCAGCATCTGACAGCTCTTCTGCCGTTGGATTGCGGCAGAATGCGAGCTGGTAGGCCTGAATAATCTGGGCTTCGTCTGATTCTGCGGACTGTTGAATCCGTTTGCCAAACGCTGCTGCCAGTTCGGGAACCAGTGGTGCATTCATCAGGTACAGTGCCTGTGTGGGGAGATGGGAGCTGTCCCGGGAGCCCGATGTTTCATTGGTTTCCGGGCCATTGAATCGACCAAGAAACGGGTGTTTATAAAGTCTCTGCGTCATCAGATAGACACTGCGTTTGTTTGTCGGGTAGTCCTGATGAAAGGGCGCGTTCAGGCTATATCCTTTTTTGTGCCAGGGGATAAAGGGATGCGGTCCCCCCTGTTCGTGATCGAGTTCGCCGGAAACAAACAACAGGGCGTCGCGAATGGATTCAGCATCCAGGCGTCGGCGGGAATATTTCCAGAGAAACACGTTGTCCGGATCACGGTTGGTGTTCTC
>JAGQQP010000839.1 GCA_020426085.1 Planctomycetaceae bacterium
TGGGATCTTGAAACAAGTCGGTAAAACATGCTGACACGGCTTCCCTTTTCCCTCTGCGATTTGCAGAAGCGTGTCGATTACAGCGGGATGCACCCGCTTTCGATCCAACTGCTCGACAACCAGGATCCATTCACGCACCTCCGCGACCGGATCGTTCAGTAGACTCCGGTTCATGATCTCGATCGACTCTGCATCACCGATCGCGCTCAAGGCTGTGTTCATGTTTTTGCGATCGCGCCAGTCCGGCAGCTGCTCGATATGATCCGAAATAAACGCTTTATAGCCTGCAAGGTGTTTCTGCTGGTCCGCCTGGTACAGTTGGGTATAAACCACAAATCGCAGGGCAGCTTCAATCGACTGATCTTTCAGCAGCTGTTCCAGAAATGCCCTGTATTCCTGCGCCCCTCTGGTGGGCGGCGTCAGATAACGCAACAGCACGGCGTCCCCATACTGTCGATACAGGTCAGCCACCATCGGGCCGGTAAGCCCCCGTCCCTGCAGTGTCTTGAGCACCGCTTCTTCCAGCCCAATCCGGGCATGATACACCTGTAGCAGATCTTCTGGCTGTCTGATTTCCAGCTGATAACGCTGCATTTCATCCAGTGTGAATCGCAGGATGGCAAACAGCAGCGGGTCCCTCGTCTGCTGATAAGTCTTCACATCCAGGAAAGCCACATAGCGCTCATAACTGAGCCGTTTCCGGGGAAGCTGATTCGCTTTTCGCTCAGTCCGGGTCAAATATTGAGTCGCTCTTAGGGGAGGCAGCCAGCCATGCACATCGATCCGATGACCCATAAAGTAAACTTCACCCGGATGCCCATGGTTTTGATAAGGCTCCGTCAGCCGACGCACCGGAAATGATCCCAGCTCATACAAGATCGCTTCATACTCCTGCTGCTTTGATTTCTGATTTACAGCAGTTTTGATGGCGGGTTCCGGCTGCGCCTCTTCGGCAGTAACCGGATCCAGGCAAATACCCGCCAGTCCGCACACGAGAATTAGAGCAGGGGAGATCCATTTCAACATGTTGGATTGCATTCCTTTACTGTCATTGGTTGAATTTCGATCAGCGACCAGGCAGTCTTATTTCTTTACTGGTTGAGGATTGGCTTCAAATCGATCGCCACCTTCACCAAATACCGGCTCCGGCTGCGCCTCCCTGTCAGCGATCGCCTGCAAGGCCTGCTGAATCTTCAGCTCGGTCTCCTTACTCAGCGTTTTCTGTTTCTGAACCTGTATGAGGCAGTCGCGCAAACTGTCATCGAGAACCGTTTCTGCAGTTTGAAACGGCGGACCACAGGGGTAGAACTCAATTTCGAATGGGGCGCACTTCCCCAGCGCCAGCAGATGAATCGCATCCAAATGCTTCATGATCTTCCCCTGACTTAACATTTTCCGCAGCAGAAACTCTCTGGTCTGTGCGATCGGATCATTCAATAGAGCATGGTTGACGGCAGCGACACATTCCTGATCACCAATTTCCATTAATGCTTCATACATTAAACTGCGATCAAACCAGTCGGTCAGCTGTTTCACATTGCCCAGGAGAAACGCCTTATAGCCTGCCCGATACAGTTGCTGATCAGATTGATAGAGCCTCGTATAAACTTCAAAACGTTGCTCAGATTTAATTTTTGAATCCGTCAGCAGTCGTTCCAGAAACAACCTGTAATCATCCTGTCCCGCCTGGGGTGGTACCAGAAATCGAAACAGCAGGTCATCCTGGTACTGGCGATACAAGTCAGCCAGCATCGGACCGGTTAAGCCCCGGTTGTGCAGCGTCCTGAGCGCCAGATTGTCCAGCCCTATTTTGGCGTGATAGACCTGCAGCACATCATCTGGATTTTTGATTTTCAGTTTCCGATCTCGTAATTCTTCCAGCGTAAAATTGATGATGGCAAACAGCAGTGGATCTTTTGTCTTTTGATAAGTCTCGACATCAAGCAGCGCAATATAACGTTCGTAGCCGAGCGGCGGTTT
>JAGQQP010000840.1 GCA_020426085.1 Planctomycetaceae bacterium
TAAAAACAGAAACAGCGTTCAGTACAGTGCCGTCCTGACATCGATGAAACCAGTAAAACAGTCCCTCTTAGCGATAATCTACCGCCTGACCGGTTTTCAAAACTGTAAAGTCAAAGTAGGACTGCCGGGCATCGATGATTTCTCTCTGCTGCGAAAAATCAGAAGACTTGCGGGACAGAAGATGGGGCTGCGGATTGATGCCAATGAAGCCTGGACCCGACCGTTTATGGAAGAACATGCTTCTGAATTCACTACGCTGTCGATTCAATCCATTGAACAGCCTGTATCCCATAAAGAACTCAACACACTCCGTCATATACGCGGACAACTCACAGCACAGATCATGCTCGATGAATCGCTGTGTTCTATTCAGGACGCTGAACTGGCTATTAAAGAGGGCTATTGTGATGCATTCAATCTTCGCATCTCGAAACTGGGAGGTTTGATTCCGACCATAAAACTAGCTCAAATGGCCCGACAGGCCGGGATCGGTTATCAGTTGGGATGCCAGGTAGGTGAGACAGGAATCCTGTCCGCAGCAGGCCGACATTTCGCGACTTCTATACAGGGAATCGAATTTCTGGAGGGGAGTTTTGACCGTTATCTGCTGCAACAGAATCTGATTCAGGAAGATATTTCTTTTCAGTGGGGAGGACGTGCTCCAGCATTAGAGGGACCGGGCCTGGGAATCACGGTCGATGAGAAACGCATACTGGCGATGAAAGAGCGGGAGCTGATTCTGGTCTGATTTTTGATCAGGGAATCAGGAAGATCAGACCTGTCACAGTCAGACTCTCAAACACGGCACCACGTGCACTGACGGGCAATCGTTCTACTTGATAGGGGGGACAATTGCCGGGTCGATCGTAGCCGAGATTATACTGGCACTCATGAATGGGGTATGCACCAATCATGTAAGGCAGAGCCGGGACGCGACCAAAGAAACGGCCTGCTGAGATAAATGGCTGAATTGCAGGACCGTAATTGTATCCGTAGCGTTCCAGATAAGGTTCTTCAAAATACAGGGGGTTATAAGGGATTGCTGGAGCTTCCCATTCTTTTGTCGTCAGCGTCCAGTCGCGCGTTGTTCCCATGACAACCTGCTCCACAGGCATTTTCTCGAGTTGCTCGCCTGCAATATTCGACGGTAGATCGCCTGTGGGTGGTTTCGTATTTAACGTCAACTCTGTTAAGGGTTTCAGTCCCAGTTCAACCAGGTGTGGTTTCCCGGATTTCTGATTCTCTTGTTTCGCTCCAGGCAGTGTGGCCCCGGTTTCGGGCGCGGGTGGTACGGAAGGTAAAGCCATTGGCTTGGGATCCAGAACAAACTGGATTTCCGGCTCTTCCAGATCGGGTTTTTGAGCTTCGACAGGTTCCTCTATCGTTTCAAAGCGGGCATCTACCAGCTCTATTGAGTGAAATTGAGAAGTTTCATCAAATTCCAGATCCTGGATTACTGGTTTATCTGCCTGAATCGCTTCCGCCGAAGCATTTTTGATCGTCCAGTTCGGTGAATGAGTGTATTTATTGAATCCCGTAACCCTGAAACTGTCAGATTTTACGTCGCTGATCGTCTTTTGAGGTGAGTCTTGGCTTCTTGCTTCCAATGCTTTAGCCATAGCGGAGTACTTGCTGTGATCAAACTCAGGTGCCACCGAGAAATGGGCACCTTGGTTCACAGCACAGCCACTGATTAACAGGCAGCAAATGCTTGTCAAAACGATTGGATGATTAGATAGCAACCTCATTAAATCAGGCGCTCCACATGAAAGTATGCTGTTTCTGGCTGAAAACAACAGTAAAAAGCTCGATTTCGAAATCTGGGAGTACTCTTTTCAATTATCGGCTTGGGATATCAGGTGGGAGCATCACCAAACTCGAGGGCGGTAAGGTCTTCGCAACCCCCCTATACATCCTCATTATTATAGTAAATCCAGCAATATAAATGTATACACAACATCACTCACCCAC
>JAGQQP010000841.1 GCA_020426085.1 Planctomycetaceae bacterium
AACCGGATGCCACCGTCTCTTCCGTCTGGAAGTCTGCAGCAACACGGGAGATCGGACTGTTCGAATCGATCGTGGTCACTGTTTTTTTCATGTGATTTCGTTTCTCAATCTGAAACACGGTCCAGTCTACCGAAAAAACGCACTTTACCTGTAATATTATACGTTATAAGCATTTATCTCCAGTCGTATTTTACCGCATTCACAGGAAACCCGGCAAAACACTCAGCCTCTCTCTTGGCTTACGTCCCGTTGACTCAGAATCATTGAATACTTCTGTCGTTTCCTCAAAATGAACGCTAAAATTAAGGCAGTCATCCTGCCGATTCAAAATAGAGAAGGCTTTCCACACATTGATTCCGGTTAAGAGTTCCATGCAGCAACAATCTTCCCATTCCGATTCGCAGACTCACTGGAATCAGGGACTGGGTGTCTCTACGCTGGTTCATCTTTTAATCATCGGCAGTCTTTCCCTGTTCTTCGAACATCAGTTGGGAACGCGGTTTCCGGCGGATTCAGATGTCATCCAGACAACCTGGGCGCCACCACAAAAGCAGCTCGAACCTGAAGCTCTGGAACTGATCCCGGTCACGAAACGCAAAGAAAACGCCAGCAATTCTGCCCTGCTATCGAAATTACCCCCCGTCAACGAACGTAGATCCGCTCCTGATACGGAATCAAAATCGTCTTATTTACAGGGGCCACTCCCCCAGGTGACACAGTATGAAGAGGCGCTGACGACAAAATACGGTTCCGAAGTAGTCGGCGCCCTTCTGACCTCGACAGCCCTTGGAAATGCAGAAAATGGTTCCGGGGCGGGAAACGGGAACGGGAAATTCTTCGGGATTAATCCCCAGAGTAAAAAAATCGTTTATGTGGTCGACTCCTCCAACAGCATGAATTTTCCGCATGAAAGCGAGGGAAAAACCAGACTGGGACGCGTCAAAATCGAACTGGCTCGTGCCATTCACTCCTTGAACGAAGACCAGGAGTTTTTTGTGATCTTCTTCAGTGACGTTGCCATCCCCATGCCCGCACGTAAGTTACAACCCGCTACTCAGGAGGCAAAACAGAGATACCTCAACTGGGTTGCCCGCGTGCCCGGCATCGGAATGACGGAACCATATCAGGCATTGCTGCTGGCTCTGAAATTACAGCCGGATACGATTTACTTTCTGACGGACGGTCAGTTTGACCCTGTGATCGTGAAGTCCTTCAATAAACTGGCGACACAGAAATACCGCAATCACAGGATTACGGTGAATGGCATTTGCTTTGGCAGCCTGGAAGGAGAACAGGCCATCCGCGAACTGGCAGAGAATAATTCAGGAACATTCACTTTCATTCCCTGATTTCACAGGCAAAACAGGACAGGCATACACCACCCCACACCTCTCATAGATTCTTTAGAGCCATTCAACATCTAAGTCTTTACAGATAAATACTTTTTGGAATAGTATGCCCCTTGCTTTTCTATCACACCGTTTTTTCGCGTGATATTTTCAGTCCCACTTCGCCTTCTTGAGAAGTGAGCACTTTGATTGCTTTTCTTTCAACTAAGTTTCCCGCGCCTGTTATCCGAATCAGCCTGATTGAGTATCAGACGATTTCAACAAGCCGTTAGAATATCTGGATCGCTCAACAACATGAATTCTACGATCACCGCAAAAACGGAACCACATAAACGCGGTGTACGCAAAGGGACGCTGAACTCCCCTTCCTTTCTGGCTCTACTGGGAACCCAGTTTCTGGGAGCGATGAACGACAATATGTTTCGCTGGTTCATCATTCCCATTGCCAAACCGGAGATTGGTGATGCAAATGCTCTATCTCTGGGACTGGCCTGCTTCACACTCCCGTATCTGCTGCTGGCGAGTGTCGCCGGTTATCTGGCAGACCGTTTCAGCAAACGCACGGTGATCATTGCCTGTAAAGTCGCTGAAATTATCATCATGATTGCAGGAGTC
>JAGQQP010000842.1 GCA_020426085.1 Planctomycetaceae bacterium
TTCGGATGCGCCTCCGCATCAAGTCAGTCTGACTCGTCCCTGTTACATGAGTGCCACAGAAGTCACCAACGAGCAATTTCGTGAATTTGTGAACGCGACGAACTATCAGACCGATGCGGAGCGGAGTGGCGGATATGGCATGGCTGGTGGCAACTGGGTGAAGACGATGGAATTCTCCTGGAAAAATCTGGGAGACTTACCAGTTCAGGATCAGGCACCAGCGGTCAGTATCAGCTGGAATGATGCGACTGCATTCTGTGACTGGCTGTCTGACAAAACGGGAGATCGCTATCGTCTTCCCACAGAAGCTGAATGGGAATATGCGTGCCGTGCTGGATCTGAGACACCCTGGTTCTTCGGTGATCAACCTGACCAGATGGATCAGTATGCCTGGTTTCTGAACAATTCCGAGGGACAGGTCTATCCTGGCAAACAGAAACGGCCCAACGCCTTTGGCCTGTATGACATCTATGGAAATGAATGGGAATGGTGTCAGGATTATTACAGCGCCGACTACTATTCTGTCTCACCGGAAAAGAATCCCACGGGACCAGATCAGGGGCGAGAGCGTGTCAGGCGTGGTGGAGGGTTTCAACAGCCGGCGGACCAGTTGACTTCCTATGTACGCGGGCATGGAGTGCCGGAAACACCGTCACGCGGGGCGTTTCGCATTGTTCGTGAAACACAGCTAAAATGAATCCGTTCAGTGATCATGGCGAGTGTGACGATGCTGTTAAGTCGAATTTCTTCAGTGCTGGAGTGGCCAGGAGAGGAAGAAGTGGTTCGCTGGACGCTGATTAGTGAACCGCTTTGCCATAAAACTTCTGGAGGTGAGCGCGATAAGATTCGAGTGTTGCGGGGATCTGGGTTGCATCCAGTTTACCCGTTTCGACCAGACATTCCGCGAGTGCCTGCAGAGTGGCAGCCTGCAGATTTTCGTCGAAGATCAGCATCAGGCGACGTTCGACGAGATCGCCGACGGTCTCGCCCCATTCGTTGTTGATGGTCCAGAGTACATACTGGCGGGGAATGCTGGTTCCGGGAAGCAGTTCAGTCGACAGGTCGGGCAGTGAATCCAGGATTTCTTCGATCATGGTTCCCTGAAGAGTCCAGAGTGTCTGGATACTTGCCAGCGACTGTTGATACTTTTCCGCGAGCCGATCCTGTTCCGCTTTGAGGATATCGGGAGTTTGCGGGTAGTGTTCCGCACCGGGGATCAGGCGGGTTTTGGATTCGGAGTGATAGCTCTTACCAAGTTTTTTGAGAATGCGATCTGTGACCTTCTCAGCAAAGGCACGCCACGAAGTCAGTTTTCCACCCACCAGTGTGACGATCCAGCCGGAAGGGCCTTCGTATTCTTTAATGGAATGATCGCGCGAAATGGAAGCCGCTTTCCCCTCAGGTTGATAAGGCAGGGGACGAACGCCGCTGTAATGAAAGTTGATATCATCAGACGTCAACCCGACCTGCGGGAAGACCATGTTAACCATGCCGACGAGGTAGTCTAACTCTTCGGGACTGGCGGTGACGTCGAGCGGATTGCCTTCGACACGGACATCGGTCGTGCCAATCAGGGTGGAATTTTCAAACGGAAGAATGAAGACCAGGCGGCCGTCACTGGCTTCGGAGTAAATCGCCTGTTCGCCTAAAGCTTCACGGAGTTTTTGATTGAAGGTAATGATGTGACTACCTTTGGTTCCTCCCATCAGTCGGGGAGAGGGAACGTCGACCTGCTGGAGCGTCAGATCACCACAGGCCCCGGAAGCGTTGATGATGACCTTCGGGACAAACAGTTCGTGATTGAAACCAGGATTCAGCAGAGATGTCAGCTGGGCATTTCTGTTTTGCAGGGAGAGCTGATGGTACGTGAGGAGTTCAAACTCGAGACCTTTCTGCCGGGCAATCTTCTGGCAGTCATGTAATAACGCGACGACAAACCGCTCGGGAAATCGCATTTGTGCATC
>JAGQQP010000843.1 GCA_020426085.1 Planctomycetaceae bacterium
TAGGCCTGGATTTTGTCATCACCCGAACCATACTTCCCGGGATCAGCACCACTGATGCGCGGGAGTAAGCCACTGGCAGGATCACCTGGAGTTTTATAGGGACTGATTTTTTCTTTGACCGCATTCGGACCAAAATGGTGCCGGTGATGCAACACGCCTGTCTGCACGCCATTCCACTCTTCGCCATAGACGCTGGTGGCTTCACGCCCGACATGATAGCTCACCCCAGCGGCGGCCAACAGATCCCCTTCGTATGTGGTATCGATAAAAATCCGACCTGCGAATGTTTTGCCATTGAGCGTCGTGATAGAACTGATTTTGTCCCCGGTCTTTTTCACGCCCTGTTTACGGTCGAGCCATTCGTCACGGTAAACGGGAATCTGATACTCTTTCACAAAATCTTCGAAAACCTGCTCGGCAACATGTGGCTCGAAAATCCACATTGTCCGTTGTTCGCCGTCAATCGCAGGTGTTCCCTGACCTTTATCGCCATACTGTTCGCGTTTCTGCCACTGCCAGGCTTCGGGAGACTGATAATGTTTCCAGACACGATGATAGAATTCCCGTGCCAGTCCACCGATGACAGCTTTATTCCCCGTGTCCGTCCACCCCAGGCCGCCACTTGATAAACCACCCAGATGTTGATCGGGACAGACAATGACAACAGATTTCCCCAGGCGTTTTGCCTGAACGGCAGCCGTGACTGCTCCTGAAGTACCGCCATAGATGACGATATCATATTCTTCTGCTGCAGAAACGGATTGGGTTATGGACGCCAGGCACAGGCAGCCTGCGATGAGGTAACGAACGAAATTCATTGGTCGTATTTCTCCTGATTGTATGGCTCACTAATTTTTATTTCAGAGGTTAAAAGGACTTCATTCTACAGTAGAGACAAACCAATACAAAGCGAGAAGACGAATTCACATCTTCGTTACTGCAGGAATCTGATTTGAAAGAAGACTAAGAAACAGATCACCTGTTCCATTATTTTCCTGATTGATCAGAACAGAAGTGATTGATTTGATTCTCGAGGAAGATTGAGACATACTATTCGCTTCACGCTTATGAAGTTGAACTCACTGGATCAGGAATGACAGAAGAACTCACCGCTTACCACGAAGCTGGCCATGTCCTGATCGCCGTTTACGCTGGCGCCCGGGTCCATTCAGTCACCGTAGACCCCGATTGGGATGATGGTCCGGAGCGCTTTGGCGATGCGCAAATCTCCTGGCCTGAAGGGGTATTCAACCAGAAATCCGGTCTTGAAAAAGCAGTCCTGGTTGCCTTAGCAGGTCCCGTTGCTGAAATGATCCATACCGGCGACCCGTTTCATCCGGCACTTGTATCTGAATGGTCGGGGGACTGGCAGCAGGCCTGGCAGGCAGCGGCGGCGCTGGTTCCCCAGCGCGAAGCACGGATGCAATATCTGGAAAAACAGACCATCAGCCTGTACCACCTGCTCAGGGAAGATTCTTACTGGTCCGCGATTGGAGACCTGGTCGACCAGTTGCTGGCACATGAGACACTGGAAGAAGAAATGATTTACGAAATCATCTCACACTGGCTTTGACGAAAAAGAATTTCAGTATTTCAATCTGTCTGCTTCTCATGTAACGACTGGTGAAATTCCCTCAACAGAGCCTGATGACGTGCTGCACGTTCTGTATCCGGATCTTTCATCATTTGGACAGCCCGGATAATTTCCTGATACTCTTCGGGAAACTTATGAAAGCAGACTCCTTGCAACACAAACTCATGATACCAGTCAAAGGGTTGTAGTTGCGGGTCAATGAACTCAGCCATTGCCTGATAGGTATAAACGGAGAGACATTGGTTATCGGCTGATACAACTTCTGTATTGAAAATCTGATATCCTTTTCCCAGCGACTCATATTCATCGAGTAATTTTTTTTGCTCTGGTGAAATCTGGTAAACGACTCCCCAGACTGATGAGTCTGCT
>JAGQQP010000844.1 GCA_020426085.1 Planctomycetaceae bacterium
TGTTAATTTAAGAACTTTTTAATAATTTTAGTTAATTAATGATTTAACCCTCATTCCTTAACTAACTGGTTTTTCTGGTTTTGATCTGCTTGTGAGTACCTGAGTTCAGGGTTAGCCGCTATCAGCGGCATTTTTCTGAAAACCAGAACATCCCAACAGACGAGGCCCGAAAACGCAAAAACACACGCCCGGATCTCTCCTGGGCGTGGTGATTGTCTGCTTTCATGTAATGAAGTTAAAACCGGATCAGGGAACCTCGACCACTTCTCCTCCCATGGGAGTACAAAGTGCCTGCCACTGACGGCCATCAATGTTGCTGCTGATGAAACGCACGGCACCATCCATGAACCCGCAATGCACGCCTCCGGTATGGGCACTGCCTACTGTCCCCCAGTTAATAGTCGTACTGTAGGTCGCTTTGGGGTTATTAGGTGTCGCATCGGTGCGTGTCGAAAAACCAACATTGCCATAACCGGCTGTCGCGTCATACCAGCTGCGTCCCATATTATTTTTATGAGATGTGGGCAGGACGTAATCCAGACCTTTGGCAAACTCTGAGAAAGTAATCGTGTTGCTGGTACCATCGGTAATATTTCTCAGATGCATTTGCGGGTCTGCAACAGCACCTGAAACACTATCTGCAATACCCCAGCGTGATGCAAACAGACCATTGGTTGTTCTGGAGCCGTGGATACCGCACAGACCATATCCATGATTGGCACTGGCAGTCGGATAGTTATGTTGTGCGTAAGTGGGATCATCAACCACAATCGCACTGGGACACATGAAGACGGTCACTTTAGTTCGTCGTACCTCAGCATTGGCCGCATTCTGCGGATCAACAGCAAAATTAACTTTGTTGTACAGATTCGTCTGATCCAGGTAAGGCAACAACATCGTATAGACTGTATGGGCATAGTTCCCATTATCATAAGTACAACAGCAGGCAGGTGAGTTGTAATGATTCACTCCACGTGGAATCACGCCTGCAGTGGTATCCACATAATTATGAAGCGCCAGCCCCAGCTGTTTCAGGTTATTACGGCACTGACTGCGACGGGCCGCTTCGCGCGCCTGCTGTACTGCTGGTAAAAGTAGAGCGATCAAAATCGCAATGATCGCAATTACGACCAGCAGTTCAATCAGCGTAAATCCTCTTTTTCGCTTCAAAGGATGAGACATCAAATAACTCCTAAAAATAAATAATAAATTCAAAGAACTACCAGAGTCCTTTGGTACCTGCCTCAATAACCTCCATAAATGCCTCCTTTGCGCGCTGCAACCAACATATTCAAAAGCCGATTTAGGGAGTTTTCAAAAGTAGTAATATAATCCGCAAAATTGGTGCCGGATCTTATTGATTGATGAATAAATTATTTTTGAGTCGTCAAATTATTCCACACATGACATTTCACCCTGTGATGACTTATGATGTACAAAGCCATTAACAAAAACATTCTCATACAAGGTCAGATGAACTATGAAAAATGTCGCGCTCGCAGTTCTGGCTCTCTTCTGCTTTTCTCTGAACTCTACCCACGCAAAATTGCCTGACCAGAAAACCGACCTCCTCATTGTGGGAGGGACAGAGTCCGGCTGGGCTGCTGCAATCCAGGCGGCTCGACAGGGTGTGAAGTCCATCACACTGGTCATGGATGGTGACTGGCTGGGGGGGCAATACACCGAGCAGGCGCTGGCCTGTGTGGATGAAAATAAAGGACCGGGGAAAGTCGGCTGGGGGGTCGACTGGCATCCCATGAAACGTTCCTTTCACCGCAGTGGACTCTTCAAAGAACTGATGGACGGAATCGAAGCTGATAATACAGTGAAATACGGCTCCCCCATGCCGGGTCGCCCCTTTCATGGCCCATCGACTTTTCGCCCTGCAGAAGCGGAAGCCATCTTTCGAAAACTGCTGCAACCATATAGAGACAACGGACAGGTCAAACTCATCAC
>JAGQQP010000845.1 GCA_020426085.1 Planctomycetaceae bacterium
TCGGTGAGTTGAACCGACCTGACCGTAAGATTATTACCGCTGAAGACCCTGTCGAATATTATCTGCCCGGGATTAACCAGGTGGAAGTCAAGCATAGTATCGGTCTCGATTTCTCGCGTATCATTCGTGCGATGTTGCGACAGGCTCCCAATGTAATTCTTGTGGGAGAAATTCGAGATAAAGAAACAGCAGAGATGGCAATTCAAGCTTCTTTGACAGGACACTTGGTATTCAGTACGCTGCATACGAACGATGCGCCCGGATCTATTACACGTTTGATCGACATGGGTGTGCAGCCGTTCCTTGTTGCTTCCAGTGTGATGGCGGTCATGGCACAGCGTCTTGTGCGTGTCGTCTGCGGGAAATGCGTGGAGACTTACACTCCCGATCCAGGTGAACTTGAGTACCTTGGATTGACTGAAAGTCAGCTCGCAACTGCTATCCATAATCGAGGTAAAGGTTGTAACACGTGTTCACATACTGGTTACAAAGGTCGTAAGGCTGTGTTTGAGCTGATGATGATGAATTCCTCTATACGTGAGATGACTTTCCGCAGTGAGGCGGCACAGAATATTAGAAGGCAGGCACGTCTTCACGGCATGAAATCGCTGGCTGAGGATGCGACAGATAAAGCGCTGCTGGGTATCACGACACTCTCGGAAGCGATGAAGCTGGCGAAGGGGCTCGAAGGGGGTTAACAGGGGCTTCAAAATACAGCAATGGTCATATTCTGAACATGAAAAGTGGCTGAAACTGGTTCTGCTTTCATGTGAAGACTTTGATCTATTATCGTGCATTTGTTGAGTTTTGCAGCAGAATACCGGATAATTACGTTAGGAACGCAAAAAAGCGACCTGAATTTCAGTAAAGCATTTCTAAATCGTCTTATCTTTTAATTCTTTATTTTTACTGATTTACGTTTCACTAAATTCTTGTTGGACCCGATTGATCAGGGAAAAGTCCAGGAGCCAAATCGTTCTGGGAAATGGAATACTCAACTCAAAGAATGATCTCGACTTCTGTCATTAACGTCGTTCCCGCGAACATTTGGTGATCGCTCACTTTTCAATCAAAGAGTTTTCAGAAAGTACTTTGGATGGCAACAGTTCAGATTGACAAACTGCTGGAGACGGTCGTTAAAGAAAAGGTGAGCGACCTGCATATCACCACAGGCCAGCCCCCCGTAGTTCGTGTGGGCGGACACATGGTTCGTCTGGAAACCAAGAGCCTTGAGCCTGATGATACGGTTGCTCTGATGAAGAGTATCACGCCCGAGCGAAATCAGCAGGAACTACAGGAAGTGGGGGGAACCGACTTCGGGTTTGCCTTTGGTGAAAAAGCCCGTTTTCGAGTCTCCGTATTTAAACAGCGCGGCCAGATCGGCATGGTGCTGCGTCGTATTCCAAACGAGTTTCTGACATTTGAGCAGCTCGGTCTGCCCTCTGTCATTTCTGATCTGCTGGAACGCCCACGCGGTCTGTTCCTGGTGACGGGGCCAACGGGAAGTGGTAAAACGACCAGCCTGGCCAGTATGATTAACCACATGAATAATACGATGGACCATCACATCATCACGATGGAAGACCCCATTGAGTATTATCACAAACATAACAAATCCACGATTAACCAGCGGGAAATCGGCGTCGATGTTCCCACGTTCCCCGAAGCCTTGCGGCGTGCGCTGCGACAGGATCCCGACGTGATTCTGGTGGGGGAAATGCGTGACCTTGAAACCATTTCTGCAGCGATCACCGCTGCGGAAACCGGGCACATCGTGTTCGGGACACTGCATACAACCGGTGCCCAGGGGACTGTCGACCGTATCATCGACGTGTTCCCGACCAGTCAGCAGGACCAGATTCGAACTCAGCTTTCTTCGTCGATTATCGGTATTCTCAGCCAGGCGCTCATGCCCAAAAAACCAAAAGGGCTGGTGGCTGCCTACGAGATGCTGG
>JAGQQP010000846.1 GCA_020426085.1 Planctomycetaceae bacterium
TACAGATAACCCAGGTCGTTATTGATGGAAGGATTCTCAGGATCATCTGCCAGCATCTCCTCCAGAACGGCTTCCCCTTTTCTAATATCCCCCTGTTGCACATAGGTATTCGAGAGCATCATCTTCACCTGATAGACACGCTCTTTCTGTTCCGGATATTTCTTGATGAAATTCTGCATTTGCACTATGGCTTTATCCCAGTCATGGCTGTGATAGTAAATCCAGGCGTGCTGGTAATCCAGCAATGGGAATTTAGGAGCTGCTTGCCGCGCCTCTTCATTGACTTTGATTGCAGCATCCGTCTCGCCGTTTCGTTCACGTGCATCTGCCAGGAAATACAACAGGTTGATTCGCTGCGGGGCCAGTAATGGGTTCTCAACCGCTTTCTGCAGTAGAACAGCCAGCTCCCCATACTTGTCTTCTTCGCGTAACAGCTGGCTGTATTCCTGAAGAATCAGCAAAGTCCAGTTACCACGAATCTGTGGTTTTTCGTGTTTGGCGGCGGCATCCATGGCAAACTGATAAAACTCAGCAGCCGCCTGTTTCTGATCGGCTTCAGAAGCGAGTTTCGCAATCATGAATGCTGAAAACACATCTACTCCTGGTGGATCCTCTTTCTTCAGCTTCTCTGCTTCGGCAATCAGACCTTTCACCAGTTCCGGATCTTTAGACATCTTTTCCAGATTGGACTGGATCTTCTGAACGCCATCCCCGGTCTGTACGATCTTCGAAAGTATCTCGATCAGCTTGGCATATTTTTGATTTTTCTGATACAGGGATAACAGACCTGCCAGGCCTTCTGTATCGGAAGACTCTCCAATTGATTCAAGATAGGTTTTCTCTGCATCGTCAAAACGACCGTTTTCACCATACTGTTCTGCCAGGTAATAATGGAGGGTCCGGTTGAAGCGATCTTTTTCTGCGAGTTTTTCCAGCTGGGGAATCACGTCGTCAGAGCGATTTAATGCAGTTAAAATTTCCGTCAAAAATTCATAGGCCCTGCGTCCCTTGGACTGCAGTTGTTCATCGAAATATGACTGCAGTGAATCCAGAGCCTGCTGATACTGTTTGGACTGGTAATAAACCTGCGCCAGGTGATACTTCAGGATTCCGGGACGCCCTTTCTGCGATTCAGCCGCCTTATTAAAAGCCTCTACAGCCAGTTTGAGGCGGTCTGTTTCCAGAAAGGACTGACCAATGCGTTCATACAGCTTCCCCTGTTTGGCTTCCAGCTGTGAACGAGTATTGTACTCGAATGTAAAGTCATCCGGCTTTGTGAGGGCGCGAAATACGACTTCCCAACATTGAGCGGCTTCTTCTTTTTTACCCAGCCGCTCATACAGGTTTGCCTGATCGTGCTGAATGATGACATAAACACCCGACTTCTTATCAATTGAAGGCGAATCGGAAGCTTTTTTCAGAAATGTGACTGCCTCTTCAAAACGTCCCTGGCCTGCCATATGCAACCCCAGTTTCCGCATCAGTTCATAATCTTCGGGATCCAGTTCAACGGCTTTCTGAGCATATTCAATTGCTTCTTCCGTTTTATCCAGACCGGATGCCAGCCTGATCAGAACCCGGTAAATCTCGATCGAATTGGGATTATATTCCATGGCCTTTTCATAGGCATCGTAGGCACCGATGAAATCATTACGCGCCTCTCGCATCCGCCCGGTCATATACCAGGCAGCGGAATCAATTTCTTTCTGATCCACAGGAGTGCGCGGTTTTGCAGGTACGAAAGGCAGCACCACGTCATCGGCAATCCCTTCTTCCAGGGAAAATACCTTGGGCGCTTTCTGCTTTTGAGCAGCTTTCTCGCTCCCCTTCTTCCCCGGCATTTTCGCAGACAGAATATCCTGTCCAGGAGTCAGCACCATTGCTGCTGACAATAGAAACAGACAGGACTTTAAGATTGGCGTCCGGGGAAATCGACTCATTTTTCAACTCCATT
>JAGQQP010000847.1 GCA_020426085.1 Planctomycetaceae bacterium
GATCCGGGGACTTTGTATCAGGCGAACCCACCCGCCGATGCGACGCCGTTACTGATGGGAACCGGTAATTCCAAACGAAAGGGGATCTTCAAGAATCAGTTTGGCACCTATGAACTGACAGGTGAGATGAGCTTTCCCGTGGCCTGGACGTGGAAAAACGAATGGGGCTGCCGGGTGTTTACGACCACACTGGGCCACGAACGATCGTTTGGCCTGGATGCCTTTAATCGGCTGTTGATAAACGCGGTCCACTGGTGTCTGGAGAAACCGGTGGGGACGACTCCCGAACGAATGGCCGTTGCGAACTCGGCACCCAATCTGAAACGTCCGTTTGAACTGACACAGGATCATTCTCCCGAAGCCGAACGGAAAACATTTCAAATGTTGCCGGGATACGAGGTGAATCTGTTCGCAGCCGAACCGATGCTGGTCAATCCGATCCATATGACATGGGATGCACAGGGGCGTCTATGGGTGATCTGTTCAACCTCCTATCCGCAGGTTTCCCCAGGTGAGAAGCCCAACGATCAGATCGTGATTCTGGAAGACACTGATGGAGACGGACGCGCAGACAAGTCCACTGTTTTTGCAGATGGCCTCTACGTTCCTACGGGACTGGAACTGGGAGACGGAGGCGTTTATGTCGCCAATGCTCCGGACCTGCTGTTTTTGAAAGATACGAATGGCGACGGAAAAGCCGACCATCGTGAAGTAATTCTGACCGGATTTGCCACGGAAGATAACCACCACTCCATCAGTGCCTGGCGCTGGGGGCCGGGGGGCTGGCTGTATTTCCAGGAAGGGACCTTCATGCATACGCAGGTGGAGACTCCTTATGGAACCGTCCGTCTGGAAAACGGGGGCGTGTTTCAGTTTCAACCACGTACGCTCAAGCTGAATGTGTTCGCGGATTACCGTGCATCAAATCCGTGGGGGCATATGTTTGATGACTGGGGTCAGTCCTTCGTGATTGATAACCCACGACTTTATTTCAGCGCGCCGCTGACCGCTAACAGTCGTGCCAAGCTGGCTTATGAGGCCAGCGGCGAAGGAACCAAACAGTGTGGCGGCGAGTTCGTGGCGAGCAGTCATTTTCCGCCGGAAGTGCAGGGAGAAATCTGGACCAATCAATACAAGTCACATGTGGTGGCCCGCTATGAAGTCTCGGATGATGGTGCCGGCTATACGATTAAGGGGCTGGACCCGCTGATTCAATCCAGCAGTTCTTACTTTCGACCCGTTGATCTGAAGATGGGCCCGGATGGCGCAGCGTATATTCTGGACTGGTATAATCCTCTGATCGGTCACATGCAGCATAGTTTCCGGGATGAACGCCGCGATACCACGCACGGCCGCGTCTGGAGGGTGACGCACAAATCGCGCCCCCTGGTCGAACGTCCGCAACTGACGGGAGTGCCTCTCACAAAAGTGGTCTCGCATCTTCGTAATCCGGAAAGCTATACCCGACAGCAGGTGAAACGCGTTTTGTACGATGCCGACCAGCAGCAGGCGAAGCAGGCTCTCGACGAATGGCTACTGACGCTGGTTCCCCAGGAACCGAATTACGATCATCATCGGCTGGAGGCACTCTGGTGCTATCAGACCATTGGTGTGGTGAATGAAGAACTGCTGCGTGAGCTGCTGCAGGCAAAGGATGCCCGGGCCCGCGCTGCCGCCATGCGGGTGCTGCGGTACTGGCATGCGGAGATTAAGAATCCGCTGGAACTGGTGGAGGCCGCGATCCACGATCCGCATCCGCGTGTGCGTCTGGAAGCCGTTCTGACAGCAGGCTATATTCCCGATCCACGTTCGGTCACGATCGCCGTCAAAGCGATCGATGCCCCGATGGATCGTTATCTGGAACATGCGTTGAAGTTGACCATCGACGGGCTGCAGTCACAGTGGCTGGAACCCCAGCGACAGGGAAAAGTGACATTCGAAAAACC
>JAGQQP010000084.1 GCA_020426085.1 Planctomycetaceae bacterium
CCACAAGCGCCACATGCTGTGACAGAAAATAAAGGGTTCGTGCCGGTCCCCCGTCATTGGCAATCCAGACGGCACCATTTTCCGCGACGGCAAACTTCCCCGGCAAAATTGCGAAATCGATGTCTTCAAAGTCATGCGGGTCGGTGATTTCGGGGATACTGACATTCGCCTGTCCACAGCCTTCGATCTGCGAACAGATTTTTGAGGCTTCCTGGTATGCGGCGATCTCCGTCAGGCGCTGATTGACTTCATCCACATTTTTGACGCGGAAACAGAGTCCGCCTACACCAGAGAGTGTCTCAGCGAACTGCTCTGCCGGGTCTTCATAGCGGATCCACTGCGAGGAGAGTTCAATCGACTGCAGGTCGGGTAACTCGGTTTGGGGAACCGCTTGACTGCGCAGCTTATTCAGGATGTCATTTTTACTTGTCGTCATGGTTCTGCTTCATCCACTCGCGGAAACTCTGCTTGGGTATGATGGGAAGTTCTCTCTGTTTGCCCCAGTCGTTCAGGCGGTTGTAGAGCATGAATCGAGGCAGATAAGGCACAATCGAACGGGCCATTTTTCCTACGAAACGATACATAGCCGGTGCCTGCATCAGCCAGGACATCATCTTCATCGAGATCCGTTTCGAGAACGGCAAGAAGCCTTTGACGCGAATCTCTTTTCGCCAGGTCAGCAGCTGATGATGCAGATCGATTTTTACCGGGCAGACATCGCTGCAGGAACCACACAGGCTGCAGGCGAAGGGCAGGCTGGAGTTCGCTTTTGGATCTTTGGCCGGTCCCAGAATGGATCCGATGGGGCCGGGTACCGTGTTGCTGTAACTGTAACCGCCACTGCGTCGATACACGGGGCAGGTATTCATACAGGCGGCACAGCGAATGCAGTTCAACGAACGACGAAATTCATCGCTGCCGGCAATTTCGCTCCGTCCGTTATCCAGCAGCACGATATGCATTTCTGCCCCGGGTGCCGGACCATGAAAGTGAGAGGAATACGTGGTGATCGGCTGCCCGGTCGCCGAACGGGCCAGCAGTCGCAGGAACACACTCAAATCTCCCGCGCGGGGTATCAGCTTCTCAATCCCCATACAGGCGATGTGCAGTTTGTTGAGCGACGTTCCCAGGTCGGCGTTCCCTTCATTGGTACAGACGACAAAACCCCCGGTCTCGGCAATCGCGAAATTTACACCTGTGATCCCGGCTTCTGCTTCGATGAATTTCTGTCGTAAATGCTGGCGTGCTGCTTCGGTCAGATACTGCGGGTCAGTCGCTCCTTTTTCCGTTCCCAGCTGTTCGTGAAACAGTTCGCCGATCTCTTCTTTTTTGATATGAATGGCGGGCATCACGATGTGACTGGGGGGCTTATTCTGCATCTGCACAATCCGCTCACCCAGGTCCGTATCAATGATTTCAATCCCGTGGCGTTCCAGGTAAGGATTGAGATGACACTCTTCCGTGAGCATGGATTTACTCTTCACCACACGCGTCACATTATGCTTTTTTAACAGACTATGTACGATCTCATTATGTTCGGTGGCATTGCGAGCCCAGTGCACCTGAACCCCGCGTGCGGTGGCATTTCGCTCGAATTCTTCCAGCAGATCAGGCAGATGCGAAACCGTGTACATCTTGATTTTCGAAGCCTGTTCGCGGAGCAGTTCCCATTCCGGAATCTGTTGTGCGGCTTTGTCTCGTTTGGAACGGACAAACCACAGCGACTGATCGTGCCAGTGTGCACGGTCTTTATTCTTAACGAATTCCGCAGCTAGTTTTGGATGTGAAGGCATCTTACAAACACTCAACTAAAATTTCAGAGATATGCATGACTCGAATCGGTTTCTTCTGTCGGCGGATAATTCCATCCAGGTGCATCAGGCAGGACATGTCCAGAGCCGTCAGAACTTCGGTGCCCGCCTGTTCGTGATCGTGCACGCGATCTTCTCCCATCATGCAGGAGACCGCTTCTTCCGCGACGGCGAACGTTCCACCAAAGCCACAGCATTCATCGGGCCGCTGCAGTTGAGAGAGTTCAACTCCTTCAATGCTTTGCAGCAGCTCACGAACATTACCGAACGGAGGTCCCATGATTTCACTGGAACTGGCCAGTCTCAGTTCACGCAGACCATGACAGCTCTGATGCAGACCGACTTTGTGAGGAAACCGCCCCGACAGTGTTTTGATTCCCAGCACGTTGGTCAGGTAATCGCAGAACTCATATGTTTTCCCTTTGAGTTCTTCGTACTCGGCGTTATCCGAGAAGTATTCATCATAGTGATGCGTCACCATCGAAACACAACTGCCCGAGGGACAGACCACAGCGTCATATTTTTTGAAGATTTCCAGAAAGCGTTTTGCCAGCGGTGCGACTTCATTCGTACAGCCGGTATTCGCCATGGGTTGACCACAACAGGTCTGACTTTCCGGATATTCGACATCCACCCCGAAATGCTCTAAGACTTTCAGGGTTGAAATTCCGACCTGTGGGTACAGTTGATCAATATAACAGGGGATAAACAAGCCGACTTTGGGCGCCATAGTGCGGGACTCAAAAGGGGTTCAGTAAAGATCGTTATCAACATTGATGATGCTTTACTCCTTTATAGTCCGAACCACCCTGAAAGCCAAGCCGACAGACACTGTTGAAAGGGGGATGTACACTGCAGAAACCCGCTTTTCAGCCGGGAAAGTCCACGCAGGAAATACTTATGTTTCTTACAATAAACGCTGCTGTTTGAAGAAATCGAGTGCGTTCCGAATCAGGCAGCCGGTGCAATCGATGTGTTGCAGGCGGTCTGCCAGTTGGTCTGGATATGCTTGAGATTCAGGCCGCCCACCACCAGATTACTGACACCCGGGTTGCGCAGCACGAACGGGATGGCTTCGGCGGGGGAGAGCTGACCTGAGGCGAGTCCTTTTTTCACGAAGACTCCCACACCCTTTTTTGCAGCCTGAGTCAGAAGCGCTTCATGACTGCGGTCCTGCAGATGATATTCCACCATCAGCACATCCGCCCAGTCGAGTGCCGACTTCGCACCGGAAAGTGTTTTGGCAGACAGACCAATCCAGCGAATCTGTCCCGCCTGTTTCGCTGCCTGCAATGTTTCGATGGCATCGCTGTGATTCAAAATCTCAGCTTCACAGTTGTTCGAATGAATCAGCACCACATCCAGCACATCCGTCTGCAGTCGTTTCAGACTGCGTTCCAGACTGGCTTTCAGACTTTTATGTGAGAAGTCATAAGACGAGGCACCATTTTCAAACGTCTCACCGATTTTGGTCGAAAGCATAAATTCGCCGCGACGATGTGACAGAAACTGGCCGATGCGTTCTTCGCTGATGCCGTATGCGGGCGCAGTATCGATGTGATTGATTCCCAGGTCCAGCACAGAATTCAACAGGCGATCTGTGGTTTGATCATCCGGGAGATCATAAGTCTGACTGTACTTGATCTGCTCGTTACGACCAATTTTAAACGCACCAAAACCGAGTGCACTGACGGAAAAGCCGGTATTTCCAAGTGGACGATATTGCATGTTCGAAGTTCAACCTGAATGAGATCAGGCCGCCTCTCGTTGACTAAACTGTTCATCAAGCCTGACCCAGTCGACCGCTGTTTCCCACGGAGGCAGCGCCACCTGGGGACGAGGCAGTCGCTTCAGCTCTGACTTCCAGGAATCATCCAGCGGAGTCGGAGCCACATGAATCTCGGAGAGCCGCTCACAGATTTCTTCCGCCAGCTGCGGTGCCAGCGCCAGTTTCGTGGGCCATGCTGTGAGTAGATTTCCATCCTGCAGGATCTGAGGCGTTTCCGGTCGATGTCCCGATTTCGTGGCCCCTTCCGCTCGATCCACCGTGTAAGAGTTCCATTCCAGGCTGTTCAATTCAATTCCGGGAACCGAAGCCGACAGCTCGCGGGCGGCATATTCGATCAGCTCGCGCCGATTCATACTCACTCCAGTTTCTGCCACCTGGCCACCAATCTGCCACACCGTGCGCCCCTGACAGTCGATGTCTGAAGTGATCGTCACTCTGGTTTTCGCGCCATCCACGCAATGCCCGTTAAAGGGAGGCAACGTTCCTCTGACCAGAGCCATATGCAGGGGCCGCTTCTGCATGATACTTTTCTGCTGTACGGTAGCAGCAGGGTTTGCCAGCTGGAGCAGTGTTTCATTTCCGCCGCCTGCAGTCAGTAAGACCGCTGCAGTCTGAATGGTGATTGGCGTTCCGTCCGGAGCGTGAATCTGAACGGCGATCAATGTTCCGTTTTTGTCGTGGAGGAATTTCAGATTCGTCGGATCATACCGGAATATCTGTTCGGGAAATGCATCCGCCATATTCTGGATCAGGCTGTAAGGCGAAATTACCTGTTCGTCCATTCGCCCGATGGAACCAGGACAGCCAGCGAGAATGTCGGGTACTTCATCGGGAGTAAGATTTTTCGGAACCACCTGCAGCCCCATCTTCGCGCCAAACATTCCCAGACGCGAAGACAGCGATTCGGTACGCCACAGATAGCAGTTGTTCGAACGAATTTCGGTCTGGGATAAATCGGGCAGCTGTTCGCCTGCCAGTGATTTTCTCCAGATCGACGGCATTTCACGGATGCGGCGGGCAGAGCCGGTCATCATGCCCTGCAACGTGTATTTCAATCCCCCGTGAATGATCCCCTGTGATGCGACGGTCTGCCCGCTGCCCAATGCGAACGCTTCCAGCAGCAGGCACCTGTATCCCCGTCGACTGGCTTCGTGCATGGTCCACAGGCCGGCGATACCTCCTCCGAATATCATTAAATCAACGTTTGGCACACCGAGAATCCTTTCTCAATACAGCAGGCACCTATTCCCTGGTCCGATAGCGCAAAACTATGCGAATAGCGGGTTTTACTAGGAATTCCCCGATCCGGAAAGATGAATCAGCCCGATTGAACTGTTCACATTACCAGTTTTCGAGAAAAAGCATCTGCCTGCTGCTCAGAGATCGTATCTGAGTGCTCTTAGAGAACGGTCTGCTCTTTCTTTTTGAGCAGGACGATCGCTTCCACTTCGACGGTGATATTGCCTGGCAGAGAACCCATGCCGACCGCACTACGGGCCGCGCGACCATTCTCGCCGAAGATCTGCACGATCAGATCACTGAAACCGTTGATGACCTGTGGATGCCGTTTGAAATCGGGAGCCGCATTCACCATGCCCAGCACTTTGACGAATCGATCAATCCGATTTAAATCGCCAAGGTATTGTTTCAGTGTTGCCAGCATGGTCAGAGCGACGGCGCGCGCTGCTTCAACGCCCTGTTCTTCAGTCAAATCGTCGCCCACGCGTCCCGTGTGCATGCTGCCATCCAGTTTGATGGGACCGTGTCCGGAAACATACAGCATATCATCAACCTGAACCACGGGATTATAAATCCCACCCGGTTTTGGTGCTGCGGGAAGTTCCAGATTCAGTTCTTGGATCTTGGCTTCGATGGGCATAAGTTTTTCCTGTTTTTTGAAGTCAGTTCTATTCGATGATCCGCAGTTCCGGTAACAACGGAATTTGAAAACATGGTTTATTTAAAACAGAATAAAGATCAGAAAACCGATTTCCAATCGATCGAACCAGACTGTTTTGAAAAACAGAATGATCCAATTCCCGCTCGTTTCCGTTTTCTAGCGTGAACTAATGCGAAAAATGCAAAAAGCTGTGGAAATTTACTTTTTGTTTTGACCTTCAGGCAGTTATGATGTTTGAGAGACAGCTGTCTCAGAAATAAATACTAACAAGGGAGTTATGCAGACAATGGAAGATCTCTGGCCAGTTGTAGGAATTGCCGTCGTTGGAATTGGAATTTTACTGGGCATCGTCTTCGTGGCGTTGTTTGCCCGTTATTTCAAATTGTGGATCCAGGCATTCAGCTCACGCGCCAAAATTGGTCCGTTCGCGCTGGTCTTCATGTCCCTGAGAAAAGTGAAACCCTCTGTCATCGTCGATAGCAAAATCATGGCGGTACAGGCCGGGCTGACCGACATTCCCACCCAGGCGTTTGAAGCCCATTATCTGGCTGGCGGGAATGTACACCGCGTCGTTCATGCTCTGATTGTAGCTCACCGTGCTCGCATTGAACTGGACTGGGATACTGCCGCCGCCATCGATCTGGCGGGACGAAACATTATCTCCGCCGTCGAAACCAGCGTGGATCCTAAAGTCATTGATTGCCCCGATCCCAAGAAAAGTGGTCGGCCCACACTGGACGGCGTTGCCAAGGATGGGATACAACTCAAGGCGCGTGCCCGTGTCACTGTGCGAACGAACTTAAGTCAGCTGGTCGGGGGAGCCACCGAAGAGACCATTATTGCCCGTGTGGGCGAAGGAATTGTCTCCGCCATCGGTTCCTGCGAAAGCCATAAAGAAGTTCTGGCGAATCCGTCTGTGATTGCCCGGAATGTGCTGGACCGTGGTCTGGATACCCAGACGGCGTTTTCGATCGTCTCCATCGATATTGCTGATATTGATGTCGGCGAGAACATCGGGGCTCGTCTCCGCGTCGATCAGGCCGAGGCAGACATGCGTATTGCTCAGGCCCTGGCAGAAGAAAGACGGGCCGAAGCGGTTGCCTCCGAACAGGAAATGATCGCCACGACCCAGGAAAATCAGGCCAAAGTGGTCCTCGCCGAAGCCGAAATTCCGCTCGCCATGGCCGATTCCTTCCAGGAAGGCAATTTGCGAGCCATTTAATCTGTAAGAGTGTTTAGTTAAATTCAAGCGTATCGATCGATTCAATCAGGCCGGCTGTAAGGGATTCAACAGCACCGGAAAAGCTTTCAAAGCAAACTTCTTTGATGTGTCGATGATTAGAAAAAACCAGACAGGATGTGTTTTTGTAATTACTGGTTGAAATTTAGGTTGGTGATTGACTAAAATTATGTCAGTAACAGCAGCAGGAGGTTGTTGTGGACTGAATTCTCCGGATCACCTCGAGAGAGTTTTCGTTTACCTATGACTGATATCACAACAATAAATATTACGGATAAGCAACTGGACCTCCTGTTGTCAGGTTTGCGCTATGTACGCAGTGCCGAAAAATTGCGAGTCGAAGAACCGACGACGGAATACGTTCGCACTCGCACAGAGAAATTGAGCGAGATTGAAACCCTCGTCGATGCTCTGAATTCCTCACCTCGCAAACAAAGTGCTGCTCAGGTCTAAGATTTCTCAGCGCTTAGGTTGAGTTTCATTCCCAGATCCAATTCAATAGGACGTTCTTTCTGCGCGCCGAAGTTCTGACTTTTGTGCCCGGTTATGTCGTCTGTTTAATCATCCTGTTGGAATGGGAATTTATTACCGCTTATGCGTTATGAGCATGTTTGCGTCGAAGCTGTCTGCTGCACTCTGCCCCCCCACATCGTCACATCCGACGAAATCGAAGCGCAGCTGGCACCCGTGTATGATCGACTCGGTCTGCCTGCAGGTCGTCTGGAACTGATGACCGGCATCCAGGAACGCCGCTTTTTCGATCCCGGAACGCTTCCCGGTACTATCAGTGCCCAGACCGTCAACAAGCTCCTCGATCAATGTCAGCTCGACCGTAAATACATCGGCGCCCTGATTCATGGCTCTGTCTGCCGCGATCAGCTCGAACCCGCGACTGCCAGTGGCGTGCATCATGCTGCCAACCTTCCCAATTCTGCACTCGTTCTCGACATCAGTAATGCCTGTCTGGGTCTGCTCAACGGGATGGTCTTCATCGCCAACATGATCGAAATGGGACAGATTCAGGCCGGAATCGTCGTCGGCACTGAAGTCGGGCGCGACCTCGTTGAAGGCACCATTCACGATCTGCTGCACGACGACACCCTGACCCGCAAATCCATTAAAAACGACTTTGCTTCTCTGACGATTGGCAGTGGCTCGGCTGCGATTCTCCTTTGCGATAAACGACTTAGCCAGACCGGACATCGTCTGCTCGGCGGTCACTTTCAGACCGATACCTCCAGCCACGAACTCTGCGCCGGCGGTGTCGAAGCCCAAAAGCACGGCGATCACCGTCCTCGCATGCAGACCGATTCCGAATCTCTGCTCGTGGCCGGCGTGAACCTCGCTGTTCCCACCTGGGAACAGACCAAAGCCACGCTCGGCTGGAAAAATGAAGACGTCAATCGCGTCTTCACCCACCAGGTCGGTAAAGCACATCGCAAACTCCTGCTCGATCAACTCGGCCTCGATTCCGGTCTCGACTATCCCACCGTCGAAACGCTGGGCAACACCGGCGCCGCCGCGCTCCCCATGGCCTGGGCACTCGGCATCGAAAATCAGATCCTCCATGAACGCGATCGCATCGCTCTGCTCGGCATCGGCAGCGGGCTCAATTCGCTCATGCTGGGTGTCCAATGGTAGTCGTCGCGCTACACGGCTTGTGTCGCTCATAATTCTGCCAATCTGCTGTTAACCTTTCACCAGTTTATCTGAGTGGAATGATCGCCCGGGTTTCTTCTCTCTGTTGGCTGAAATGGGAAGTTGTACTGATTTTACTGCTTATGCTGGATGATTGGATTCTGGCTAAATTAACCCTTATTGGTTTCTAAGTTCTGTTTATTACTGCAAATCTGACTGAACGGGATGGTTCGATTACACCCGGCAGACCGATTGTGAGCAGGGAGACCCAATCTGCGCGATCATCCAGGATCAGGGTGCGACGCATATCAGTCATCAATACAAAGTTTGTTTTCGCGAACGGACAAACGGGATAGCACTTTCTATCGCCAGACAAAAACAGCAAGGAATGCAAGATGCGTCTTCGCGTGATTTTATCTTTAAGTGTGGTCGCTTCATCCGCCCTCGCCGGGTCGCATCTTCGCGCGGAAACAGAACTCGCTCCCGTGCCCCCCGCACCGGCAGCCCAGGCGGATTATGACGGCGTCGAACCAGAACTCACAACCGTTGCGGAAGTCTTCCAGCCGGGAACGGGTTCGATTGAAGAAGAACAGAATCCGCAACCGGAAGGGTCCTTGAATCCAGAAGAGACCGAAGACGAAATTATTTTCGATGATCCTGCGCCGGTAAAACCTCCCGCTGATCCGTACAAAGGCCTCTTTTTCGATAACACCTTCGGCTCCTACCTCAGCAATCCCGATCATCCTTACCTGCTGGGGGAACGCTTCAAGGAGATACCGCTCGGCGATGACTGTTCGCCTTACACGCTTTCCGTGGGTGGCGAACTGCGTCATCGCTGGATGCACGAACAGAACCGTCTGCGACCAGGCGGACCCGTCAATACCGATTACAATCTCTGGCGCTGGCGTCAGTACTTCGATTTCCAGCTCGGCGATTACGCCCGCGTTTACTTTGAAGGCATCGATGCCTCCATCTTCGATAACGATCTGCCTCCCACGCCCATCGATATCAATCGCTGGAATGTTCAGAACGCGTTCGTCGATGTCAAACTGCATGAATGGAACGGCGCACCCGGCTGGTTCCGTTATGGTCGACAGGAAATGCTCTACGGTTCGCAGCATCTGATCTCGCCGCTCGACTGGTCGAACACCCGTCGTAACTTTGAAGGGTTTAAATATTTCCACCATACCGAAACGGTTCACATCGACGCCTTCATCACCAACCCTGTGAACACCGGCGGCGGAAACCAGCCTTTGAGCCAGTACGACAATGGCAGAGATAAACCCGATACCTCCGTGACGTTCAGCGGTGTCTACGCCACCATCCTGTCGGACGGCGGTCCGGAACTGCTCGACCTGTATTACCTCTGGTTGCGCGATGAAACCAACACCCCCAATCGCCCCGATGGTTCCCGGCACACAACCGGTGGTCGCTTCAAAACCCTCCGGGAAGTTCAGGACGACTGTTGTAAAGTCACCCGCATCTGGGACTTCGAAACCGAAGGTGCCTACCAGTTCGGAAACGATGATGGCAAACGCGTCTCCGCCGGCTTCTTCACTTCGGTTCTCGGTCACACCTGGACCACATTGCCCTGGTCGCCCCGTTTGAGCGGTCTGTTCTATTACGGTTCCGGTAACCACAATCCGAACGGCAGTACGAATAATACTTTCAATACACTCTACCCATTGGGACACGCGTACTGGGGGATCATCGATAACCTGTCCGGTCAGAACCTGTATGACTGGAGTATGCAGCTGAACGCCAAGCCCGCCAAAAAAGTAGGGCTGGTGGGTGCTTTCCACTGGTTCGAAAAAGCCACCACCAACGACTATCTCTACAACGTCGCCGGTGCCCCTACCGGAACACTCGGAGGCAGCCGCGACATCGGACAGGAACTCGACCTGATCGGAACCTATACCTTCAACCCGAACTTCAACATTCAGGCCGGTTACTCCTGGTTCTGGTACGGCGATTTTGTAGGCACCAACATTCCGCCCCGCAACACCGCCACCCAGTTCTACGTGCAGACCACGCTTCGGTTCTAATCGCCGCCAGTGGTAAACAAAGCTGTCATGCGAGCACTGTTCGATTGGTGTGACTGCACACATTGGACTTGACCGCGCCGCGCCAACAGCGATAAGCGCTGTTCTGAGTCGCGCGCGTGACCAGTTTACAGTGCACTGAAACAGCGCGAACCACTTCCGGAGGTTCACGCGAAAACCGGGGCTTTTTTCCCGATCTTCACCTGCACACTCCACACCGGTGTCCCCTGTATGCCTGTGGGTCGCCGCACATCGCCGAGCATCGTCCCGGCACCGTTCCGGTACCGCTTCACATCGGAACCCTGTCAGCAGGTATCGCCACCCCGTTTTCTTCTGACCCCTGTTGACACCGCCGCGCCGTTCGCGAAGATCAGACGCACTCAGGATGAGAGACAACAATCCCTCCACCAGCAACCAGAATCCACAGAAAGCTTTTTCCAATAGGTAAC
>JAGQQP010000848.1 GCA_020426085.1 Planctomycetaceae bacterium
GAAGTCATACAACGAGTTTCCGCTGCGCGTCGCCAGACTGGTTCCCATCTCCAGGCGATAGGCCTGCATCAGATCCAGAGGACGCAATACGCCGTACAGACCAGAGAGAATCCGCAGATGGTCCTGCGCGAAAGCCAGGTCGCGGGCCTTGAACTCACTCGCCTTTAAGCCCTGGTAAACGTCTCCGTTAAACATCAGTGCTGCCTGTTTTGCGTTTTCCGTCGAGAAGGGACGCGACCACTGATTGAACCGTTCATGATTCAACTCAGCCAGATCCTCGCTGATCCCCATCAGTTCTCGCAACGACTTCTTTGACATCCGTTTCAATTTTTTGACGAGTGTTTCTGCTTCATCCAGAAATTCCGGCGTCGAGAATTTCGAAGTCTGTTTTTGTGGCTCCAGGTTCAGTGATTTAGCGGGTGAGAGAACGGTCAGCATGGTCGCGATGTATCCTTATTGTAAAGCGATTGATTCGCTTCGGTTATAGATCGCGCCTTTCAGATTGTCAACGAAAACCAAACCCGGTGTTTATGGTTTGATTGCTCGATAATACTCGATCATCTCGTCAACTTTATCTGTTTGTTCATGCAGTGAACCCCAGCGAAAGACCATCACTCCAGTTGCAGGTAGACGGGTGCCGTGATCCAGAACAGAATGGACCTGTTTGACGGGCACCTCTTCACCCCAGTCGGAAAGCTGGACGATCGGCCAGATTTTGAGACGTTCTCCCGGTTCCCCTTTGATGTCCAGATATTTTCCCAGCCAGGCGGTCTGGCGTGAGATCCAGGCAGGGTCGTGTGGGTGATTGAAGCGGGCATGATCAGGCATGATGCTGAAGACATCGACATATTTCGCCTGGGCTTTCAGGTCGATGGCCAGTTTGTTTTTGAGAGCGCCGTCGAAATCGGTGTCGGACCAGGGACAGTGAAATGTTCCCAGCAGCGCCTTGGGACGGGTTTTGTCAATGATCGAACGGAATTCGCGGACCCAGTCGGTAAAGACATCACAACGCCACTGTACCCAGGCTGCTTTGTGTTTTTCCAACAGGATCTGCGAGAGTTCAGAGCTGGGAGCATCAGGTAGACTGGTTTTTGTATCTCGTTGAAATTGAGTCAGACACCGTTCACAAAAACAGGTGTCAGGCATGTCGGGGACTGCCCGCTCCCAGCTGGCGTGGCTGTGATGATAATCGAGCCAGATCCCGTCGATCTCATACTCCTTGAGCACTCGGCGGAACTCGTCCATGCGATATTTACGATAACCAGGATGCGTCGGGCAGATTCCCTGCCAGCCTTGCGGGGGTGGTGAGATTTTTCCATCGATGCCAATCGGGGCCGCATCGGGATGGTCTTTGAGATAGTTAGCCACGTGCATGGTATTGAATTCAGCAAAGACCTGGGCGCCCTGATGTTTCAATTGCGCGATGCGTTCCTCAGTTAAACTTCCCGAACCCATGAAGATTGCGTTCACACCCAGTTCGGGCAGTCGCTTATTCTGTTCCAGCAGTTGTGTCGGCGCACCGCCATAAATACCACGGATGTGAATATGTGGCCGTGGTCCAACCTGTGCCAGGGCGGATTGCCAGGGTGATAGAGCCAGGGTGATGAAGACAAGCATTGACAACGATGAGTTCAGAATCCGATTTGACATTCTCTTGTTTCCTCTGGGACTGGTTGCAGATCAGGTTTCAATTGATTACGAGGTGATCTCATTTTTTGAGACGATTGGCCAGCCATTGACGCGCCCTGGCTCGTTCGGGAATGTCTTTGAGCACCCATTCATCGGAATGATTGGGGTAGGGGATCGCCATGAAAGTGAACCGATCTGGTGAATCGATATTTTTCAGATAATCCTGTGTGGCTTGAGTCGACATTTCCTGTGTGATGAATTGTGCTCGGCTCCCCAGACGGGCCAATCGCTTTTGAGCAGAGGCGACATCACTGTC
>JAGQQP010000849.1 GCA_020426085.1 Planctomycetaceae bacterium
ATCAAGGTTCAGGCATTATTTCGTTTCCGGTTGCTGTCCTCTGAAACTGTATCTCGCCCGATTTTGCTCTCATTGATCAGTAAGTGTTACCGCATCAGTTTTTTTTGTATCCGCTTCAGGAGCGATGAACTCTAACTTGAACAGATAGTTGTCGAGATAGTTTGCTTTTTCAAGCACTTTGCGAGGCGGGAATTTTCTAAATAACCTCTGCGGTGTATTGAGTGGACTCTTAAAACCGATATAGGTCAACCAAAGAGGTTTTGTGGCATCTTCGCCGAGCACCTGCTGAAAATGATCCCAATCATCTTTGAATTCGTATAAATAAAAATGGAACTTTGGAACTGTGACCACACGATAGTCCCCCATCTGGTATTCAGTAAAGCCTCCCTCAAGAGATTTCATCTGGGTATGTCCTCTCCCAACAAGGTAATACTCGAGCATGTTTCTAGTACTACCGTCAGTAATGATCAGCGAACCGGAAGGAATGGTACTTTTCAATAAGGAAACCACCTCACGCGCCATGGCAGGTGTCTGAGTTGTTTCCGTGTTCCGGACCATCTGATAAGGATAGATATAAACCCAGCAAGCGACCAGAAAAACACAGCATGCTGATCGGATTATTCCAGGGCGACGCAGTAATGGATAAGCAGCAGCAGAAAATCCTGCCGCGGTAAATGGGATCAGCCAGATTGAGTGTCTGGTAAATCCCAGAGGATAAAGACGATAATGCAACAATAACGCAGCTATCACCATAGGCAGAATCACAGTCAGACATCGCTCAACGGCAATCCATTTTGATCCACTATCCCGATAACCTTTCAATAATAGTACAAAAGCCCCCACGAGCAATAAACATCCCATCAGGATCGGATTCAATCCTGCAACATATTTTAGATAATCTGCCGCATGTATGAGTGCCTGGGCAGCAGGGCGTAATTTTGCCTGGCTGGTTGAACTGGAATTCAGCCAGACATCCCATAATTCCACCTGAAGCTGACTGTTGACAAAACCTTTGACATGCAACAGATACAACCCGACACATAATCCGATTAAGGAAAACTGTAAGACGACCCAACTGAATATCGAGCGTCGAGAAAGCGATCCGGAGAGAACCCGCATCGTGGCTAACAGTCCGATCACCAGCAAAAACCAGGCAGTGGCATAATGGGTTAACATTGCCAGTCCCAGACAAATTCCGCTCGCAATCAATGTAGACAGATTCTGCTTCCGAAAAAAACGCTCCTGAAAATACAACGCAGAGAAAAAAAACATGAGCATCAATGTATAGCCACGTACAACGATGCTTAAGTGAATCATGGGAAGCGAAAACGTCAGAAAAACCAACCCTACCAGAGCTGGACGTGGTCCCAGCAGTTCCTTCAGCCATAAGAAACCAAATACAAGCGCCGGGACACAAAACAGCAGGGAAGGCAACCGCAAAAACCATTCAGCATCGCCCAGAATCAGCCAATAATGATAAAAAAGAAAGATCAACGGGGGATGAGTGTAGATTCGACTTGCCTGCATCACATCGGCAAGATTCGTTGCCCGTGCCGCCTGAAAATGCATTGCTTCATCATAACCGAGAAACAGTAGATCCAGTAAGTTTGACCGAATTACAACCCCGACAACGATAATGGCAAACACGCACAACCAGACGACCACCGAGACGGAAGTTTCCTGACCGGTGTCGGGACTCTGGATCTCATTCTCTGGTTCTTCAGTTTCAAGCGAAGATGTTTCTACAGATGCTTTGTCCACCCGGAATTTCCTGTTTCATGACACACTAAGAGATCTCATGCAATGCGCTACTGAAGCTACGAATGAGGAATTTTCATTCCGTTTGAGCAGTTTGAAAATCAAATAGAGAGAATAAGCAATTACTATACCTTTCCTCTATTCAATTGATTTCACACTGTATTTATGACGATCAATCGGT
>JAGQQP010000850.1 GCA_020426085.1 Planctomycetaceae bacterium
GTATTTGAAATGTGACCTCCTGTTGTATGTGACAACCTCGAATTACATTCGATGCCACCCCTGATTTGACTTTGCATCCCCGGTTCAATCAGCTTCCCATGATTGACATCTCCTGTGCCACTAAGTAGCCTGCAGAGACAGTGTTTAACGCAATAACTCTGTTTCCCACCTGAGCTTTTCGGCATGAGCCTTCGCCAAAGATTGAATTGATTTAGAAAGCTTTCACCATGATCTCCCGCTTCTTTTTTCGCTCTCAGCTGCGGCTGATGGTTTCCGGTTTCCTCTGTTGTCTGCTCATCACATCAGCTGCGTTTGCCGCCAGCGGTCCGTATGCGGTGGAAGTGCGCAAGAATGTAATGGTGCCCATGCGGGACGGGGTGAAGCTGGCGACCGACGTCTATCTTCCCGTGGAAGACGGCGACGTCCTGGATCAGAAACTGCCGACGATTCTGGAACGACGCCCTTATAACAAAAACGGCTGTAAATCTTCGGGCATGTATTACGCTTCGCATGGCTACGCCTTCGTCGCGCAGGATACGCGCGGGCGTTATGCCTCCGAAGGGATCTGGCACATGTTGACCGATGATGGCGTTGACGGTGTCGACACCGCGGCCTGGATCGGCAAGCAACCCTGGTCGAACGCGAAGATCGGCATGATCGGCACTTCCTATGTCGGCGGGACACAACACGCGCTGGCGATGGAGAAAGCACCCGAACTCAAAACCGTGATTCCCGTCGATGCGATGTCCAACCTGGGTTACGCCAGCATGCGGAACGGCGGCGCGTTTGAACTCCGCTTCTGGAACTGGATCTATCTCAACGCCGGCAAAGGGAGTCGTCATTCACACGATCCCGGCACCGCAGCCGCCCTGCAGGAAATGGCAGAGAACCGCGTGCAGTACCTGTTTCAGCTCCCGCTTCGCAAAGGGACCACGCCCATGAAGCTGGCACCCGAATACGAAGACTGGCTCGTCGAGGGGATGCAGCATGGCGCTAACGACGACTTCTGGATTCAGAACAATATCATCGACTACCCGGAGAAGTACAAGGACATCCCCGTCTACCTGGTGAGTGGCTGGTACGATTCCTGGAGCAGAAATAACACCACGAACTTCCAGATCCTTTCGAAAACCATCAAAGGCCCCGTGTATATGATCATGGGTCCCTGGATTCACGGGCAGCAGGGATCCTACTCACACGGACAGGTAACCTTCGGCAAAGAAGCCGCCATCGCCGATCCTCTGGGCTGGCGTAAGGAATGGTACGATCACTGGCTCAAAGACATCGACAACAGTGTGGGGACGGCAGCTCCTTTTGAAACACCAGTTCGTATCTTTGTGATGGGAACCGGCGATGGAACCAGAACACAGGACGGCAAACTCAATCATGGCGGCTACTGGCGCAATGAAAGTGAATGGCCGCTGAAACGGACCGTTTACACAAAATACCATCTGCAGCCGGAAGGCGGGCTCGCAACCCAGGCACCGGAAGCAGAGCAGTCTTCCACGACTTTTCTGTTTGACCCTGCTAACCCCGTTCCCACGATTGGCGGTAATATTTCCAGCGGTAACGACATTCTTGTCCAGGGGGGCTGGGATCAGAAAGGAAGCGAATTCATCTGGAACTGGAAACAGCCGATACCCCTTTCCGCCCGCAATGATGTGATCGTCTTTCAGACCGAACCACTGTCAGAAGATCTGGAAGTGACCGGCGAACTGGCGGTCAACCTCTGGATCTCATCCGATGCGAAAGACACCGACTTCACCGCCAAGCTGATCGACGTGTATCCCCCCAGTTCTGACTTCCCAGGTGGTTTCGACCTCAACATCGGCGACGGCATCATTCGCACCCGCTTCCGTGATTCCATCAACTCGGAAAAGCTGATGGAGCCTGGCACGATCTATCCCGTGACCATCAAACTCTATCCGACT
>JAGQQP010000851.1 GCA_020426085.1 Planctomycetaceae bacterium
TTGAACGGCCCCTTGGTCAAGGCACCTTCACTACCAAAGCCCGTCGTGGAGGGACTGCGTCCGGTGAGTGACGTGATCAGGTCCATGAACAGTTCGGGAAGTTCCTGGTAATGAATGGGAGAATATACGGCAAGACTGCGAATTCCCTTTTCCTTTTCGGGGGGATTATTACGACGTCCCAGCATGACTGAATTGACGGGATTATGCACCGGCTGATCGGCGGGAATGGCACGGAATAAGCGCGTGGCCATTTTGGCGACGTAAGTATTGAATGGTTTCACCAGGTCAGGACGAATCTGCAGATAGCGTGGATTCTTGGTTGGCTTCCCGTCAATCTGGCGTGGATTTGCCGAACAGACGACGTAACTGCTGTTCGATTCTTCCGCAGCCTTCAGCATTTCCTGCATCGGCGCACTGAAGGCATCAAAGTCGACCACGTATTTGCTCATCTCACGGACCTGCTGGTTCGTCAACGGTTCAAAGTTCGAGATGAAATTCCCCGGGCGTGACAGGTCAGCTTCGGTCTGCTTGTCCAGACCGCGGACGATGGCATCGTCGGGCCGTTGGAACAGGCGATATTCGCTGTTGATCACAAACTTGCAGCTTTCGGATTTCTCCCCTTCGGCCAGATGGCTTAATGCCCGTGCGGGTACCACAACCGAGGCACTGATGTCGTCCTCGGTCTGAATCTTCATCGAAGCAATGAAATCCTGACGGACTTTAAATGTACGCCACCCGGACAGCGAAAACAGGCCGACCCGCAAATACGTTCCCACCAGCTTGCGTTCCCGGTACTTTAATTCATGACCGTAGGTGCCGTTCACAATGTCCACACCAAAATGACTGTCCCAGTCCTGTCCCCAGTCAGTCCAGTAAATACGCTTGATAATGAAGACCAGCGCACGAATATGGTCGGGAATGGCATTCAACCACTCGTTGAATTCTGCCGTGTATGCGGGAGAGGGGGTCAGCAGTTTGATCACACTCCCCAGTGAACGTGTCTGATCGAGCACCTTGCGGCTCGGGCGCAGATTGGGATGGCCCTCGGGTAGCGGCTCCAGCCAGCGGTCTGAATAATCTTTGTCGATAATCTCGCGGACGTACTCCATGTCTTTTTCATAGTTAGAAACAAACACGGGACCATACAGCATGTAATCTGTCAGCGACTTACTGATTTCACTCTTACCCCCGCCGGAAACAGTACACGGTTTATGGCAGAAAATCCCTTCTCCCGTCGTTCCGACAATACGCCACGAGGGAGCTGCCGGATGCTTTTCCATCCGCAGGTGATAACCGGAAGGAGCCATATAAACATTGCCGGGAAGCAGAGGAATCGAATGCTGCTTGCCGTCGCGGGTCCAGCGGATACACTGCTCAGGCAGACTCGCGTAGGCATCTTCCGGAATGTAGATCAGTTCAGAATAATTCTGATCAACGCCGTACCCCTCTTCTTTACCGTCAATGTGATCGCCGTAGTCACCCAGGACGTCTTTAAAGGTACGCCCGTTATAACGAACGCTGTTCATCTGAAAGCCTTCACCCAGGTTGTAACTGGGATAGGCCATCGTGCCCCCGGCGTGCTCTTCTTCCGCATTTCCAAACAGATTCGCGGAGTAACTGATCTGTGTTTTGACTTCTTTCTTGCAGTAACCGAAGTAGTTGTCTGCAATCAGTGTCACAATTACACCCGCATCGGTACGGCAGGTCATCTTGAACGCCATCCCGTCGTTGTAGAGTTCGTCTTCCGATTTCCAGCACATGCTATCCCGCTGCTGGCGTTCTGTTGCATCGTCCCAGTGAGGCAGTCCAACTTCTTTTTTAGTTAGTGTTGTCAAATGCGGCGCGAGGATGACAGCACCGGTATGTCCCGTCCAGTGCATCACATCCAGACCAGAATCGTTGATCGGCACATAGGGATCGCCG
>JAGQQP010000852.1 GCA_020426085.1 Planctomycetaceae bacterium
GATTCCGCACGGCGGTGGTAAAAAACTGCCCGAGGGGACCAAATACTACAATATCATGGAACAGTGGATCGCGGAAGGTGCTACGCGTGCCGTCGCAGATGCACCGAAGCTCGTGAAGATCTCGGCGGAACCTACCGAACGGATCATGCAGCCTAAGACAAAACAGCAGATGGTGGTGACCGCGCATTACAGCGATGGATCTACCCGCGACGTGACGGACCTTGCCGAATACATGTCGAGCGAAAGCGTTTACGTCTCCGTCGATGAACACGGACTGGTGACCGCGGGTTCGCTGATGGGCGAAGCCTCGATCATGGCCCGTTACATGGGGAATTTTGCCTCTCTGAGTGTGACGATTCCTTCTGAAAATACAGTCCCGGACAGCTTCTATGCCAAGCTGCCTCGCAACAACTTCATTGATGGTCTGGTTTGGGACAAACTTGAGAAATACGGACTGAAACCTTCTGAACCGGTTGACGATGCCACTTATCTACGTCGTGTTGCCATCGATCTGATTGGACGCACTCCGACTGCTGAAGAAGCACGGGCGTTTCTGCAGGACCCTTCTCCCAACAAACGGGAGCGGTTGGTCGATTATCTGCTGGAACAGCCTGAGTTCGGCGATCACTGGGCCAACAAATGGGCCGATCTCCTGCGACCCAATCCGTATCATGTGGGGATCAAGACCGTCATGAGTTACGATGCCTGGATTCGGAAATCGTTTCACCAGAATAAACCCCTCGATCAGTTTACGTATGAATTGCTGACCGCCAAAGGGGGAACGTGGCACAACGGTGCGGTCACCATGTTCCGTGATCGTCGCAAACCCGAAGAGCTTACCACAATTATCAGTCAGCTGTTCCTGGGAATTCGTTTAAGCTGTGCCCAGTGTCACCATCACCCCTCGGAAATCTGGGGTCAGGATGACTTCTACAGTTTCTCCGCCTACTTTGCGAAGATTGGCCGTAAAGGCCGCGGGATCTCCGCTCCGATTTCCGGTTCCGAAGAAATGGTCTTCACTGCGAACTCCGGCAGTGTGCGGCATCCGCTGACTGACGAAGTTTTGCCTCCCCGTCCACTGTTCGGGGAAGTACCTGAGATCAAAGAGAACCAGGATCCGCGCGAAGTGCTGGCCAGCTGGATTATTTCTCCCCAGAATCATTTCTTCGCCGAAGTGAATGCGAACCGCGTCTGGGCTGATCTGATGGGGCGCGGCGTCGTAGAGCCGATCGACGACTTCCGTGAGAGCAATCCACCTACAAATGCCCCGCTGATCAAAGCACTGGGACAGAACTTCCGCGATCAGAAATTCGACCTTAAAAAATTCGCTAAAACAATTGTTGGTTCTCACGTTTACAGTCTGAGTGCCCTGCCCAATGAAACGAACGTTGGTGATACGCGGAATTACTCGCGGCATTATCGTCAGCGACTGCGGGCGGAAGTGCTGCTGGACAGTGTGAGCGAACTGGTGGGCGTGCCTGACTCATTTTCGGCGATGCCCGCCGACTCGACCGCCAAGCAGATCTGGACGCATCGCGTCAGTTCGGACTTCCTGGATTCCTTCGGGCGTCCCGATCCGAACCAGGATCCTCCCTGCGAACGTACCAGCGATACGACCGTGGTGCAGGTACTGCATATGATGAATTCGCGCGACCTGTATGCCCGCATTCAATCCGGCAAAGGAAACAGTGCGAAATGGGCCAAGAGTGATATGACTACCGATCAGATTGTCGAAGAGATTTATCTGACCGCTTATTCAAGATATCCGAGTATAGAAGAAAAACGGCTGGGACGTTCCCTGTTTGAAAAGGAAGGAGCCAACCGACAGCAGGTGATTGAAGACCTGATGTGGGCTCTGTTAAATACACCCGAGTACCTTTTCAAAAACTGAAGTCCCCTGCCTCGAAACATAACGTGGTTTT
>JAGQQP010000853.1 GCA_020426085.1 Planctomycetaceae bacterium
GTGTGAACCGCAGCAAGTGTCTGTTGCCAAACAAATAGTTTACTGATCGAGAATTCTGACTGGCAGAACCTGAGATCAGTGAAAATCGGTTTGTATAAGACGCTTGATGTATGACAACAGAGGGACTCCGTTGTGCAATCGGGCAGGTTGTCGGTTATCGTTTAAAGATAAACTTCTGGTTGTTTAAGGCAGGTAAGCTAAGGCAGGATCGACAAATCATTTAAGACGCCGACTCAGCTCATCTATTAGAACTATATCGGTAAGAGATTTCAAGATGTTTGTTGTTCTCAATGGCTTTGTTTAAATATTCTTTTGTTTGTCAAATCGCAGGCTGCTCTTTCCTGTTCTTATGCCATTTCTATGCTAAAATCCACTCCAGTTTCTGAATTTTGCAACAATGATAAGAAATTATCTGTTTTTGACAGTCAGCACAGTTTGTCCAACCTGTGAAATCGCTTTGAGAAGGGAAAAACGATGGATTTAATGAGTACAATTGCCGGTTCCATGATGGAAGGGTATTTTCCAGCAGGATGGGACCTGGCCAAAATCGATCAGTGCATGAGTGCCGATCCAACGACCATTACAGACCGCCAGTCCTGGTGGCACGCAGGCTTTGAGCCTGTGATGTGCGGAAGCGTCACTGACTTCGATACGATGCTGGGACATGAGATCGCTTTAACGATTAAACAGTCTCGCGATGCTGGTGAAAAGCTGGCATTGATCCTGCCTGTGGGACCGATGGGCATGTATCGCTGGGCTGTCTACTTCCTCAAAGAATGGGGCGTCTCCTGCGACCATGTTTATGGTTTCAACATGGATGAATGGAGTGACGCAGAAGGCAATACTCTGCCTCCCACTAACCCCGGTGCTTTCCAGTACGCCATGCAGGAAGCCTTTTATGGTCCCCTGGGCGACTTGACAGTTCCCGAAAATCAGCGTCACTTTGCCACGAAAGACGTGCTCCCTTCCTATGCAGAAAAAATTGGGGAATTGAAATCGGCGGGTGCGAAACTGGGGGTTATCTTCGGTATCGGGCGCGTCTGTCATATCGCGTTCTGGGAACCGCACTTTGCCGGTGAATTTAATTCCGAAGAAGAATGGAAAGCACAGACTCACCGCATCGGTGCCAAACTGCATCCTTTGACCATCGAGCAGAACGCTATCACCAGTTTCAAGAGCCGCACGACTCTGGTTCCCGCGTATGCGAATACGATTGGACCAGGCTGCTTCCTGCAGGCCGACAAGATTATCGGCGGCTGTGACGGTATCTTCTCGCGCGGCATGCAGTGGCAGGGAATGAGTGTCTGGATGACATTACGACATGAGCCCACCAGCTGGATTCCTTCCACTTACATGACGACTCAGCCGGGTCGACTGATTATTCTGGATGAACTGGCCGGTCCTCTGGTTGCCGAATGTAACTAAATATTTCACTACAAACGAAAAAGGCAGCTCGGATTTATATTCGAGCTGCCTTTTTTATTTTCATCGTCGTGTCGTTGAGAACGCTTAACCGGCTGTCTGCTCCAGCACCGATTCATGCACATAGATTGGCAGAGGCGGATCGTAATGAATCGACAATGCGATGGCATCACTGGGACGGCTGTCGATCTCGATCAGCTCGCCATCCTGTTCTACCCGCAGGACGGCATAATAGGTATGATCTTCCAGATGTGTGATCACGATATCTTTTAAGGTGCCCCCCAATGATTCGATCGTGTTTTTCAACAGGTCGTGCGTCAGCGGACGCTGAGGAGAAAACTCCTGATTGACGCGGCGGTCAATCGTGGTGGCTTCAAAGATTCCAATCAGGATCGGAAAGACACGCTCGCCTTCCACTTCGCGCAGATAAATCACGTGCTGATCGCCGATCTCGGTGATAATAATGCGAGATAACTCCATTTCCACTAACAAGAGA
>JAGQQP010000854.1 GCA_020426085.1 Planctomycetaceae bacterium
GAAAACAGCGACCAAATAATGAAACGCTTCCACTGAATTTTCAGGGTGCCGGAAAGTGAAGCGGCAGCCAGGATGGCAAACGAGAACAGGTAGACGGAACGCAGAGCATCTCCTAATCTCGTGGTGTAAATCCCGACCGCCAGATAAAGCTGGAAGATGTCGTGCGGAATGTGCATCAGATCGAGCAGCCAGGGAATCGTGACGGCTGGTTTAGCGAAAGAACCGGCCATGCCCAGTGAAAGAAAGCGGGGGTATTCTTCCGGCATCATGCTGGCCCCGTAGAACCAGGCGGAAAACGGAATGAAGATCAATCCAACAATTCGCCCGAGGTCGGGAAAGGGAAAGACGAGGGGAATGAGAACATCGGGCGATCCGCCGGTCTCGTCTTTTTCCAGATGATAACGATCGAGAATTTCCCGGGCCGCTTCAACAATGAGAGGTAAAACGGCAAACGTACTCCCCAGCACGAACGAGGCAATGACAGCAGTCTGCGAAACTTTGAGGGCATCCCAGTAACGTACCGGGGTGCAGACCGAAATCAGCATCGGAAGGATGCCAATCGCCAGCAGGAGCGTGGCAGCGGAAAAGGTGATGAGGTAAGCCTGCAGGAGCCCGAACTTTTCAAACGGAAGTGTGCCCATGGCATAAGAGACGATCGCAAAAATGCCGATCGGTGAAATATGAACGATCATCCGGTTGAGTCGCATCAAGGCGTCGACGGCGACAGACAGCGGTTCGAGCAGTCGTTCGCGTTTGGGAATGCCGCTGATCGCGATGCCCATGCCAATCGAAAACAGCACTACCGCCGGGACAGCATTATTGGCGAGTGAGAAAAATGGATTTGAGGGAATGAACAGGTCATACAGGCTCTCGGTTTTAGGCCCATTAATGATACTGGTACTGAAGAACGCACCTTTCTGCCAAAAGGGAAAGGAGAGCGACATGATACAGACAGAAAACAGGCCGATACACCAGAGAATCAACAGCAGGATGATGACGGTAAACGCCATGTTGCGGGTCTGTCTGATTGAGATACGGCCGAGATTCAAAATCAGCGAGAGCGTGATATAAGGCAGAACGGTCATCTGCAACAGGCCAATGAAGACGTCGCCAACCGCTTTCAGGGGAGAACACAAGTCACCAAAAAAAAGTCCACACATTACCCCCAGCACCAGACTCGTAAGAATCCAGGTGGTTAGACCGGGCTTAAAATGTGACGGAGTGACTTTTTCCATTCGCCGGATCCTTGAGCACACAGGTATCAGCGCTGTGAAATTAAACTTGTCTGACAGGAAAACTGATACTTGTCGTGGATAAATTCTTGCCGGAAGTGTATGGTTCCCTTGGAGATACAGTTCATAACGTAACCTTCACAATGACTCCAGACAATCACTGAGTTCCCGTGAATCTGGATTCTTAACAGAAAACCCTTTCTATCACCAGACTTATCGAATCAGCATGGCTTTTTCTATTACCTATCATAGTCAGCAGTTCAGTTTTGAAACGACGCCTGCGCTGTTTTCTCCCAAGGGACTGGATCGGGGGACGGAGGCGATGCTCGGGACAGTCAGTTTTTCACCTGGTGAGCGGGTGCTGGACCTGGGCTGCGGCTGTGGCGTGGTGGGAATCCTGGCTGCGAAAATCGTCGGTGCAGAAAATGTGGTGATGACCGACATCGATACAGACGCGGTCCGCATCTCACAAACAAATGCAGAACGCAATGGTGTTGCCGGCGTGACCGTTCTGCAGAGTGATGGACTGCGCGATCATGGGGAGACCGACTTCGACTGGATTCTTTCCAACCCGCCTTACCATGAAGACTTTTCGGTCGCCAAGAATTTCATCATGAAGGGCTTCAACCGGTTGAAGATCGGCGGAAAGATGGTGATGGTCACACGTCGGCGACTGTGGT
>JAGQQP010000855.1 GCA_020426085.1 Planctomycetaceae bacterium
GCCGACTTCTGAATCGGTAAATCTCCGCGGCCGATCGGTTCATCCCGGGAAGACGCCAGGATCCGCCCCTCCAGGCTGATCAATCCGATATCCAGATAATTCAGATGTTCGAGTTCCGATTCAAATTCCTGCCGCAGATCCATGAGCGCACTGGAATGCAGCAGGGCTTCCCGGTCGTCGGCTTTCTGCTGATTTAAAGCAACGAGTTCTGCGGTCAGCTTCTGCACCCGCGGTTCTTCCGCCAGCACTTCCGCCAGGGACTCTTCCCGTTCCAACCAGATCTCGAGAGCCGCGACATCCGCATCCAGAATGGTCTCGAGATTATTCGCGACCGTCTGTCTGGCGGATTCTTCCACAATCGAACGAACAACGAGGCCCAGAATCAACAACAGGATCGTACCGGCAATCGGCCAGATCCACATGCTCCGCTTAGAGAACAACCGCGATCGCGAAAACGATTTCAGTATCGAATGGGAAAATGAGCGGCCCAGTGAGGTTTTCGAGATATTCATGAAACAGCATCAGAATCAGGGGTGTAACGAACGATTCGGTGAATACTAAAGTGTGACATGAAAAGCGCCATCCAGCAAGAAATGAACCGACTTTCTTCAAAATTCAACACTGGTCCATTGAATACAATTGCGCAATAAAAAAAGCCGCGCCTCGGTGAGGTCACGACTTTCATCGTATTGCTGTCATAACATTGCGACGGTGGGGTCGCTGCAAGAAGGACGGCGAATCGGGTAGTGCCTGGCACTCACCACTAGTGATTCCGGTCCATGCTAAGGTTTAGGATCCTCCGACGGAATTTGATACGACAGAATACTGATTTCATTGTATGCATCGTCAATCCCCTCGTCGATGGGTGAATTAATTCAAAACAAAAAATTCACGATGACGCAGGTATTGAATCTAAATTTTTCACTGCCCGTTGCAGGTTGTAAAATTCATCGGCATTCACAGGCCTGACTGTTTGCCTCGTTTTTCAAAAAAAAGAAAAAACAGCCAGTCTGGCGATCTACCGGAGAACGGGTCTCCCGCAGCAGGTGGGGAGATCATAATGATTTCCGGAATGGGAGCAAGAGGAATCCACGGGGAAGAATTTTCCCGCGTCAATTGTGTGACAAAAACGGTCAGCGGGGTATCTGCGTCTGCAGTACTGCCGGAAGTTCAGGCTTTTTTGGCACCACTTCGCATCAGCAGCCAGCCAACCACTGCGATGGCAACCAGCACAATCCCATACTCCATGGGAGAGATATTGTCCCACCGTTTGTTCAAATAGCTGATATAAAATGAGGAATACTCACGCCAGGTTTCCTGAATCGTTTCCAACATCGTACACCTCAATTCTTGCACAGCAATCAGTGATCTTTTGACAACGGGAACTCCCGCGATTGATCTTTTCAACCAGGTGGACGCGCAATGCGGGAGAACACCATTTCAAGCATACTTCACAGATGATGCGGCGGCGGACTTATTCTGAAATTTTCAAATGTTGCCGGCAGAATGCAACAGGCCTTCCCTGCTTTAAAACAGAGAAGGCCCGCTGGTGTAAATCCGAATTGCTCGTAAAAGTTTTAAATGTAGTCGTTGATCACATTTTCGATCCATTCCTGACGACCGCTCATGTTGGCAGCCGAATCCCCTTTTTCCAGCATGTAGGTTTCCAGATCAGCGAATGAGACACTCCCCTCTTCGATCTGTTTCCCGATGCCTTCATCATAGCTGGCATAACGTTTGGCAACGAAGTCGGAGAGAACACCGTCTTTGCGAATCTGAGCAGCAATCTTCGCACCACGGGCAAACGCATCCATGCCGCCGATGTGGGCATAGAACAGGTCGATCGGTTCGAAGCTTTCGCGGCGGACCTTGGCATCGAAGTTGACTCCCCCCGGAGCCAGCCCCCCCTG
>JAGQQP010000856.1 GCA_020426085.1 Planctomycetaceae bacterium
CTCGGAAACCCTGCTGTTTATACTCGGCGAGCTCCCTTACATCACGGGGCTCTACGAAGCCGCCCGCTCTGAACTGGAAGATGACGAAAACCTCTCGGTAGACGGGATCAAAGAGCTGGCGCTGACAGCACGCGACCGCTATCGACTCGAATTAAAATCCAAAGGCCGCAAAATAACCCCCAAGCTGCTGTCAGTTTACTTCCGGTATGTGCGCAACCTCTCACTCATCGAACGACGGATGACCCCCGATCTCTACACGCTGGTCAAAGCCGCACAACAGGTGGCCGGTGATCAGTTTGCCATTCAGATCGCAGAAACCGCACGTGAATACCCGTTCGTGCATTTGCTTCCATTTGATAAACTCAGCTTCGGCATCGAACAGGCCCAGCTTCCCAACGGAACCATGCTCGAGATGAGCAATCGTCTGCCCGGCAATCCGATCTCATGGCGAAATTGTGAACTCTCTCCCAAACCTCCCAAACCCAAACAGGATGAATGGGAAATGAAATGGGATCCATTCAAACAATGCAGCTGGCCTCCTGAAGATGTTGCCATTGAAAAGTTTCGCACGAGCGTCAAAGATCATGCTTTGAATCTGCTGGGCGTCGATCTGGCTCGCACCGAAAAATTCACCACCAGTATGAAAGACGGACTCGATCTCCGCGAAACCCTCCGCAACTGGCACACGGGAGAACTTCACGTCAAAGTATTGCCTCCCAGTCGCGGGAAACTGGATTGTGTGATCATGCTGTTCGACTCCCCCGCTGATCCGCGGGACTATCCTTACCGCCTCACTTGGCATGCCGAGCATCAGGACGAATCAACGCTGGCCTTTTTTGCTACCGACTATCGCAAAGATATGGTCGGTCCAGGTATTGGAATGGCAACCTACGGCGGTGCACTGTTTCTGTTCCCGCCGCGCCCCGTGCAGGATATCTGGAACGACTTTCAGTTTGACTTCGTCGATACTCTCGAAGAACGCCTGCTCGTTGCCGCCTGTCACTACAGCCAGGAGCCCCATATTGCCGTGCTGAGTGAAGCCCCTCCGGGAATCGGTTGGCGCAGACTTGCCAAACGCTATCAGAAAAAACTGATCCACGTTCCCCTGGGACGCTTTAGCCAGGAAACGATCCAGCAGTTAAGGATGTTCCACGTTCTGAATGGCCAAAATATCCGCAGTTATGCAGCTCATTACATCAGAAAAGCCTGATGTATCCATCCGCATTGCGCGGCAGACACACACACGAAACGGTATAATATCTTAGTTTTTTTAATTAAATGCCCGCGAATCCTGTTTTTCCGTGTTCATTGCTCGCAGAAACCATTAGAATGCAGTTTGTTTTAAATATTATCCTGCCATGCTTTCACTCCCAAATCTACGGAGAACCAGACTATGTCCGATTCGGTAAATCGTCGCACTTTTCTTGGTCAATCGGCGGCGGCAGCCACTGTTGCCAGCTTCGCAGCACCGGCCATCCTCTCAGCCGCCAATAATGCCCCCAGCAAAAAAGTCACTATTGGCATCATGGGGATGCAGCGCGGCCTTGCTTTAGCGAAAACGTTTGGTGCCCTGGATGGTGTTGAAATCAAATATGTCTGTGATACAGATGACAGCCGTGCCGCAAACGCCGCCAAAACCGTGGAAAAAGCGACCAGCAAAGCACCACAGGCTATCGGAGACTTCCGTAAAATTCTAGACGACAAAGAGGTCGATGCCCTGATTGTCGCTGCCCCTAACCACTGGCACTCCCCCGCCACCATCCTGGGTTGTTCAGCCGGCAAAAACGTCTATGTCGAAAAGCCCTGCAGCCATAACCCCAAAGAAGGCGAAATGATGGTCGCCGCCGCCCGTAAAAACAAAAAAGCGGTTCAGATGGGTAGCCAGCGTCGCAGCAGCGAATCGATT
>JAGQQP010000857.1 GCA_020426085.1 Planctomycetaceae bacterium
CCAGCCGACCCAGAGCATGGCGGCTCCGATAAAAGTGTAGGTCAAATTATGGGGCGGCATGGGTTCCTGGCCGTATCCCAGGCGTTTGCCCAGCAGGATCGCACAAACCAAGGCAGAGAATCCGGAACTGATGTGTACTACTGTCCCGCCGGCAAAATCAAATGCGGGGTAGAGTGCATTCTCATTCCACTCGCATAACCAGCCTGTATCTGACCAGACCCAGTGGGCAATCGGACAATAGATAAAAGTTCCCCAGAGAATTGAGAAGACGACCATTGAGCTGAATTTCATGCGTTCAGCGAAGGCGCCGCAGATCAGAGCAGGGGTGATGATGAAGAACATCATCTGGAAGACCATAAACAGTGATTTGGGAATGGAGCCGTTGGCGGGGATCACAACTGCGCCATCTTTCCACGAGGGGATGACATCTTTCAGGAGCAGATAGTCAAAACCGCCGACAAATCCACCCAGAATATCTGTACCGAATGCCAGGCTATAGCCCCAGAGTGCCCAGATGACGGACATGAGCCCCATCAGGAACACACACTGCATCATGACTCCCAGGATATTCTTTTTGCGAACCAGTCCGCCATAAAACAGCGCCAGACCCGGGGCAGTCATCATCAGCACCAGTGCTGAGGCAACCATCATCCAGGCGATGTCGGCACTGTTGAATTCAGGCGCCGCTTCTTCCTGAGCCGGTGCTTCAGCACCAGAACCAAGTGCGTGGGGAGGAGCAGTTTCATCAGCGGATAGCTGTCCTACTCCGGAGAAGCTTAAAAGAAACGTTAAAAATGTACAGTACGTAATCTGTCTGTAGACTCTCCTCATCATGAAGGCCTTTCCGAGCGCGAAAAATTGTTCAAAGCAGTGAGCGAGCGCTTTGGGTCCCTGAATTGATCGAACGATCTGCCAAGTGGATGAATCGTTTCAGATGATTGTGCGAGCAAGCAGTTTCATCTAAATTGATTTTTTCATCGAACCGCAATTGCGATTGAATGAGACAGACTTCACCATATCCTCATCCAGCATGATCTTACGATCAAATCAGTTAACGCGTCAGTCTACCAAAGCCCTGCTGCAAAATCACCCGAGAAACAACGGGTTTTGTTCAGGAATGGTTAAGATCTGATGAGAGCGAGAATGGAACAATTGAATAGTATTTTATTACCTGGAATCTTGTTTTTAGCAGGGGCAGTAGTTGGTCTGCTGGTGAATGCCTGGGTGCGTCTGATGACCCTCAAGCCCGTTATCCGGCCTCTGACGCGCTGCGAGTCCTGTGGTGCGCGTGTCCGGTTCTGGAAGCTGGTTCCCGTTCTCCGCTGGCTGCCGATTCAGAACCGGTGCCGTGAATGTTCCGCGCGTTTGCCACGTTCCGAGGTGCTGCTGGAAATCGCCACCGGTGCACTGTTTGTGCTGTTCTATTTTATGGCGGTGCAGCTACGCTGTCTCGAAGTTCCTTCGGTACGCCCCTCCGGGGAAATGCTCGAGTGGCGACTGCTGTATTTATACGTCTTACTGACTCTGCTGGTGGCTGCGACTTCGATCGACTTCCGCGAATATCTGATTCCGGATCAGATCACCCTGCCTGGTATGCTGATTGGTGTGCTGGGGGCGACCATCGCCGGTCATCTGCAGATCATCCATCTATGGGTGGACTGGAATCAGGCGGTTCCCGGTCTCACGGGACCTTACATTCCGGAATGGATCAAAGACCATTCACACTGGCATGGATTGAGCTGGAGTCTGGCGGGATTGATTGTCGGAGGTGGACTGACCTGGGGACTGCGTCTGGTGTCATCGGTATTGCTGGGTCAGGAAGCGCTCGGCCTGGGGGATGTCACGCTGATGGCAATGGTGGGCAGCTTTCTGGGATGGCAGGCCATTCTGCCTATTCTGCTGC
>JAGQQP010000085.1 GCA_020426085.1 Planctomycetaceae bacterium
TGTGACCATGAAAAAACTGGCATTTCCCTTCATGGCGGAATAAGCGGTGACCCGCATTAAACTTGATCCGCCTCATGATTGTCATACCCATGATATTGTTTCGACCTCGTAATAAACGTGATTCGTAATACGTTGACTGATACTATTAACTGTCCAGCAGAGATTTCATACCCTGTGTCATCACGGCATCAATACCGGGATCACAGAAGGCGACACTGACTTCGTATCCCCCTGCAGGATACTCTTCCGCGACCGGGATGTACCAGGGACCGCCATCTCCATAAGCGGCTGTTGCGATGAACTGATCGGGCTGAATGCTCTGAGCCCGCAACTGATACTCGATAAAACTCTCTGCGGGCAGATGCAGTGTTTTGATGTCGTTCATCTGCAGAGAACTGAGCGTGATCGGAATTTTCTTCTCGACCCGTTGCAACCAGGCCAGCATGTAGGAGGGTCGGTTTCGATTCACAACGCTGTTGTCTTTGTTGGAAATCGTCTTCGTCAGTTCTTCTACACTGAAAGTGCTGCGAACGGGAGGTAAAATGTCATGAGTTTTCCAGGTCAGCTGTCCGACCGGTTCCGGTTTGAGCCCTTTTTCAGAAGCGACGATTCCTTCATAGATGCGTTTTGCCAGAATGCCCCGCATCGGTTTCGTGCCATCATTGTACTTACCGGCGGAAATGTTTCCGGAACAGCCGGTGAAGTAAATGTGCGTGCAACCCGGTTCTTCCTGCTGACGCTGTTTGCGGGCGATGCCGGTGAAGTCACTGCTGACGCGTCCGTCGCCGTAATAGCTCATGGGATGCGTCGCGTAGTAATGGCAGGAGACCAGCTTTTTATCTTTGTTGTAAAAGGCGATCGTTTTCAGGAACGGATCGATGGTTCCTTCGGTCATGCTCCGCAGCTTTTCATCTCTGCAGCTGCTGCCTCGCATGCTGATGATTTTGCCTGCTTTGTCGCGGTTGATTCGACGGTTGGAGGCAACCTTGTCGACTTTTCCCTGGCTGTGTGCGACATGCGTCACAGGTTCTGCTTTAGGGAGTGCGGTGCTGACTGCTTTACGGGCTTTGTCGAGACATTCGTTGAAGAAGTCGAGTTCGACGATGTGTGGCAGGTCGCCTTGATCGAGGATGATCTGTTCGGCGTTCAGGCAGGCGAAGGGGGCGTTATGCTGATGCACACACTGGACCGCCACCCGATCGATGGTGGTGCCGGCGGCTTCCGCCAGAGCGGTTCGCCAGGCGATATGAGCGTCGTTGAGCAGACCGGTCCAGTCGACGGCACAGACCACAATCGGCTTTCCGGCACCGAGCAGGACGTAGCCGATCGCTTCCAGGGAATCGTCATACCCGACGACCGGTTTGATCCAGCCTCCGCAGAGGGAATGTCCTTTGGGAGGAGAGACGTCGAACCGGAAAGCTGCGATGTGCAGATTCGGATTGCGGGTCGTGTCCGCCTGATTCGCGAAGGCCCACTCATCAAGGGAAAACGCAGTGCCAGTCGCTGCCAGGGAGGCAGCGAGGAAGTCACGACGACTGAATTGGCTCATAGGTCACCTGTGTCCGTGATACGGTTTACAGTTTTGTTGGATTGGGAGCGTCTCCATAAACTTCTTTGGGGTCGAATACTTTTTCTGTTTCGGTGAACTCAAGTGCCAGACCCTTTTCTTTCGTTTCTTCACCCACGGGCACGCGGCGGTAGAAACAGGAACGGTAGCCGACGTGACAGCTGGCTCCACCCCCCATGACGTCGACTCTTAACCAGATCGTATCCTGGTCGTCGTCAATCAGCAGCGCTTTGACTTTCTGCACGAGGCCACTGGTGGCACCTTTGTGCCAGAGTACCTGGCGGCTGCGGCTCCAGTAAACGGCTTCACCCAGTTCGATGGTTTTCTTGAGTGCTTCTTCATTCATATAAGCATGCATGAGCAGTTCACCCGAGGTATAGTCGGTCGTCACAACAGGAATTAAACCGTCCTGATCAAATTTGGGGGCCAGTTCATTTCCTTCTTCCACCTGCTCGACGGTTGTCCGTGCCGCGAATTGAATTCCATCTGACATGATTTTGTCTTTCCTCACTTCAATTTAATCTTTTGTCTGACTGTGGAGAGATTCTCCACTTCTAACTACCCGTAAAACGGGTTCTTAACTGATAGCAGAGCAACAATTGAATTCACTTCTGAAGTCCCTGGCTGCTCTGGTCTGGATCACGGGATCTTCCCGGGACGGGATGTGTTTCCATCCTCCGGGGGGGTTGAATCTGTGTGGCTGGTTACATCATACGCAATGCTTGCGGTCAGACACACGTTCTCGGGCGTTGTTCAAGCGGAAATTAGCAGATTTCCTGCTTTGAGGTACGGATTTCCTACCCTGAAATAGTAAACCTAATGATGGGTCAGGTCAGTAGCTTGATGCGGGATTTTGAGAGGTTTCACAGAATTATCGGCGGTTGAGCCAGCTTTACTATACATGCGCGATCTCGATAAAAATCAGACTGACCTGTTTACGGGTGGTATGCGAGGTTAGACAGCTGAAAAAAGGGAAAGTTCGCTGTGGTTCTAAAATCAGTTTGGGCGCGATTTCTTACTGTAAATTTGTGACATTTCCGAGATCCGGGTTTTGACCAGTTTTCGCAGTGAGGGGGGAGAGATCACTTCTGCCTGGTTCCCGAAACTGAGGAGCCAGTCGGTCATCTGATCCGGGTTACTGACGCGTGCCCGGAATTCGATCGTGCCCCCTTTGAGTTTTCGGATTTCCTGTGACGGGTCCCAGCTGATATGTGAGACAGCCTGAGCAGCATCGCTATGAAACCGAATTTTCACAGAAACGGTTCTGGATGACTGCCGCACGGGATCCCAGGTATTGCCGACATAGCGATCGAGTTTAAAGCGGGATGGTTTTTTGAACCGTTCGTCGAGCAATTCTGATTTGATGATTTTCAGAATCGGAAAGACTTTGATACCCCGATCGACGGACGAGCGTCCCACAACAAACCACTCCCGATTCGAATACAGCATGTGATACGGGCTCAACATGGTGGAAACCGTCTTTTGTTCTTTCGGGCAGTCGTAGTGAATTCGCACGTTTTGTTTTGCTGTGACCGCTTTCAGAATGGTTTTATAATGCAATTCGTTGCGTATTGAGGGATTGCAGGGCGTCAGCCAGATGGAGACGGACTGGGCCGCTTCAATCACCTGATCGCGTAATGTGTCTGGCAAACTGCTCAGAATTTTTGCGGAAGCGGAGCGGGCGATGCCATCCAGGGGTAAACCGACGATGGTCTTATCGAGGTCCTGACTGAGCACAAACAGCGCAAGAACTTCTTCAAAGGTGAGGTCTTTGAATGGGACGATGGTTCTCCAGGGAAGCAGATATCCCTGTTTATCATCATCGTACAGAACGTAGATTCCGGCTTCCTGAAGGGTTTTCAGGTCACGGAAAACGGTCCTGCGACTGACTTCACATTCGCTGGCAAGTTGTGCAGAGTTGTAAACACGTCCCGACTGTAACAGGGCAATCAGTCTGAGAAGACGATGAATTCGTCCAGCCACCATTGAATATCTTTTGTATGCTTTCCACAGGCCTGGTCAGTGGCGGGTGTTCAATCCCGAAAACTCAGCATGAACGGTCTGCAGCGCGCACAACGATATTGGAGGTTTCGTCAGCGAATCGACAGTTCAAAATCCGGAAACAACAATCGATGGAGATGGACATCGATACGGGTTGGTTTGAATGAGACAAGCGTCGGCAATGAATCAAACGAAAGTTATGTTTAAAACTAGCACGTGTTTACGGAAATGCATACCGAAATTTGTAAACGTCTTTTCAAATTGTCGAATGCCCAATTTGTCAGACTGTGAAAGCAGTACGATCAGGGTAATGCGAACATTTGGTATTCTGTAACGCATCGCATTTGGCCGTAACATCTCTCAATCTATCATACTCGGTCCAGATGGACCTTGAGACGCTACCATACAACGAGACAGCTTAGTTGTTCACTCTACAAAACTGGTAGCAGGCAGTAGTTCGACATCGATATTTTTCTCAGGATCGGTAATCGGCAGTTCTCCCTGTTCTGCAGAGATCAGTCTGTTCCTGGGCTGAGGCTCGGGAGGTCCCGATTCCAGCGCGACCTTCACCGCTTGCTCAATCTCGGACGGAGCAAACGGATTTCGGCTTTGATAACCCTCTTCAAGTTGCAGACGTGCTTCCGGCTGGCCTGACGTTGCAGGTGCAGGCGGTGCATATTCTGGAGTGGTTTCCGGTTCCGGTACAGGCATGATATCAGGTGTCATCCCATCCTGTGAGGAAGAGTACGACTGAGCCCCGGCTGCAGGCATCACACCCACTTCGCCGATATAGCCGTCCGAAACAAAAGGTTCCGGTTTGCTTCGCAGTTTATGAGCATCGATACCGTGCGTTCTGGCCCAGGCACGTCGGACAGCCTGCTGATAGGCAACCGGTGACCATTCCCCTTCCATGAGATGCACGTTGTTGTGTTGCAGCAGGGTGCCTTTCCATTTGTGGAGGTTCTTGATCGCGACATTGTAGGCAACCAGTGAGCGATAGTATTCGGTCTCAGCAGCAGCCAGTGAGGACTGTGCACGTAACAGCGTATCGAGGGTTGTCGTTCCTGCCTGAACTTCGGCATCAAACAGTTCCACACGTCTGCGGGCGGCACGCCAGCGGTTGAAGTTGGATTGTGCCGTCGCATAGTTTTTGGTCAGATCCTGAAATGTAATGGCCAGTTCCTGGCTGACATCCATTTCCTGTGCTTTGAGAACGGCTCGTGCTTTAGACAGACGGAATTCGAGGTTTTCCACCTGGGCATGTGCCGAGCGGAAACCGAGAGGCATACTGAATTCCCAGCCAACGGTCCAGCTGTCCTGGTCATTATCCAGCAGGGTTCCATAGGCACTATGCAGACCCTGAGATGTGATGCCATCGGTATTTTTCTGGCTTAACAGACGATCGCCGAATCCATTCACCTGATAACTGGAAACCAGGTCCAGTCGTGGTTTTGTCAGGCTGGTGGCAGCCATTCTCTGAAATTCCAGACTTTTAATGTTCCATTTTTGTTTACGCAATTCGACGCGATGCACCAGCGCTTCGGTCAGACACATACTCCAGTCGGGAGTAAATTCTGCTGCGATCGGGTCATCAATCGGACGAATGATTTTTCCATCATTAACGGGCAGACCAACCAGTCGCCGAAAGCGACTTTCTGCGGTATAAATATCGCTGCGTGTTGACTGAACCAGTGACTGTGTTTCAAACAGACGGTCTTTGGCCTGTGCTTCGTCAGCCGGCTTGAAGTTTCTGGTACCGCCGGCCTCCAGCTTCGCATGGGCTTCCCGCCAGCTGCGAAGTGCCGAGTTACGGGCCACTACCTGAGTGTCGTACAGACGGTAGGCCAGATAGAGCTGCCAGTAGCTTTCTTCAATATCGGAGATCAGGTTACGTACATTCCGTTCGAAGTCGGCGAGCACCAGATCGTTGTTGATACGGGCGATCACGACCCCCTGGCTGACCCCGGTAATCCCGGTGAATCCGGAACCGATCGGGCCGGCGATCCGGGTGTAGTCGACACCGGCACCTGCCAGGAATGGCTGGCGATAAGAGAGTCCCACGTTCCCGGCGTAATTAGACGGGAACAGCTGACTGGTGGCATTACTGCCTGTGTAGTTCCAGTTATGTGACAGAGCAAACTGTCCACCGTTCGCAAATGTTTTGGAGAGGCCGGACTGAAATTGTCCTGTTTCCTGCGCGAGTGTCCCGCCGGGGATACCACCAAAGAACGGGCTGTTTTGCACCTGTTCGGAGCGGCCCCAGAGCATGTTGGCAGTAAAAGTTGTATCAAATGCAGACAACGCGGCTTCCACACCACGCGATCCACCCAGCAGGACGTTCGTTTCCTGAATGGAAGGGTCGAAAATCGAAGGTGTACCATCCGGGTTATTTAACAACGCATTGCCGTTGGTTCCCAGAGTACCGGAGACACGAATGACTTCGCTGTTTGCCAGACCCAGATGAATCGCATCCATCAGGGGTAAGTCCCAGATTTCATCCTGCGAACGATCGGTCAGAGTTCGTGGTTTACCAGAGAAAGTAATTTCCTCAGGTGTCTCTTCATAGACCGCCGGGTATTCAATTTTTGTCGCAACATCTTCATAATACTGGAGTTCTTTGTCTCCGAGATAATGAAGATCGGTATCGGTACCCAGGCCGTGACAGCCGACAAGCTGGCTGGTAATCAGGCATCCACAGAAAAACTGGTGTAACTTCTGGCGAAGGTTCATGTATTTATCCTTCAAGACATGAACGACGATTATGAGCACAAAGTGTTTGTCCATAATCACTTAAAGTTCATAATCGATAGTACTTTCAGGGAGAAATCACCAATCGGGTAAGGCAGCCTTGATGCATAGACGGTTGCAGGAGCGCAGGGCAGGCAGCCTGTTCGGCAAAATCACTACATTCGGTATCGGCGCTTTAATCGTTACAACTTGACTTTTTTGACGATTGGTCAAAATTCTGTTGAATTTGAGTCCGAGGTCCGAATTCCGTGTAGGGTTTTCCACTTAGTTTCTTGATCAGAATGAGTTCGCCTGCGTCATTCTGCTCGATGGCGTGCCCCAGAAACTGTAAGGCATATCCTGCGAAAAAGGCGATTCCCGCATAAATCCAGTCTCCTGCGATACCGAAACCGATCAATCCTCCAAATGTGAGAGGGACGCCGATCAGGTGCAGGATCTGATTGGCTCTGTTCTGGTGTCGGAGCAGGTAATTGCTGAAGAAACGCTGGATCATGAGAATCCCTGATTGGTGTGAAAAGTAAGCGTCAGCCATCGCGTATAGTTGAAAAGCGATTTCCGTTTTGATACGGTCACTGCTTGTCTGTGAGCTAAGTATTCAGTATCAACCAGTATGGCCTTTGGTTTCAAGAGTCAGCAGGCTCGTAGCGTGGAATTCACAGCACTCGAGAACCTGGTCGCATTCCCTTTTTGTCAGAAGTATTAGAGGAAACGATGTATAAAGTCACATTAATTCCGGGCGATGGAGTTGGTCCGGAAATCGCCGAGGCAACCAGAAAATGTGTTGATGCCACGGGCGTAAAAATCGACTGGGATGTTCAGGAATGTGGAATCGAAGTCATTGAAGCCGAAGGCGGCGTGCCGGATCGCGTGATGGAATCGGTGCGTGCGAACAAAATCGCTCTGAAAGCGCCGATCACCACCCCCATCGGAAAAGGTTTCCGCAGTGTGAACGTGTTCCTGCGTCAGGAACTGGGCCTGTATGCCTGCATTCGTCCCTGTAAAACATACAAAGGTGTGCGGACCTATTTCTCGGAATCGAATGTCGACCTGGTCATCGTTCGGGAAAACACAGAAGACCTGTACGCCGGCGTTGAGTTTCAGGCTGGTCAGGAAAAAACAGCCGAGCTGATCAAAACGATCAACGAGTTCGCGACAGGCAAAAAGATCAACACCCCCCTCGATGAGACCGGCATCAGTATCAAGCCGATGTCTTATCAGGGTACCCGTGATATTTGCAACTACGCTTTCAAATATGCCGTCGATAACAAACGCAAGACGGTGACTTCGATCTGCAAAGCCAACATCATGAAGTTCACCGACGGTCTGTGGTATGATGAAACCCGTGCCGTTGCGAAAGCCTATGGTGCGAAATTCGAATGGGATGAACTCTCCGAAGGCGTCGATGCTGATCCGAAGCTGGCAGGCATCGCGACTGACTGCGGTGGCAGCATCGAGTACAACGAACGTCTGATTGACAACATGTGCATGCAGCTGGTTCAAAAACCGGAACTGTATGACGTGCTCGTGACTTCCAATCTGTACGGCGACATTCTGAGTGACCTGTGTGCCGGCCTGGTCGGTGGACTGGGTGTTGCTCCCGGATCGAACATCGGAACGGAAGCCGCCATCTTCGAAGCGACTCACGGTTCTGCTCCTAAATACAAAGGGCAGAATAAAGTGAATCCTGTGGCTCTGATCCTGTCCGGTAAAATGATGCTGGATTACCTCGGCGAACACGAAGCCGCTGCGAAACTGGATCAGGCTGTTGCTGACGTGATTGCCGAAGGTAAAGACGTGACTTACGACCTGAAAGACGATCGCAACGATCCGACAGCCGTTGGAACTCAGGAAATGGCAGATGCCATCTGTGCGAAAATGCAATAAATCCTGAGTCGCTCTACGATCAAATAAAGACTGCGATGCGAGGCCAGCTGTGCTTTGCATCGCAGTTTTTTTATTCCCGCGATGGTGATCGAAAAAATCTATGAGAAATGGCTGGGCTCCTGAAAAAAACTGGTGAAGAGATCAATCTGATTTGATACGATGAAAGAAGATTCTCGCCTCGCTTTGCCCACCACAGGAGACAACCTCATGTCAGATATTTTTTCCCACCAGTCCCTGTCCCCCCTTTCGCGACGTGAAATGTTAAAGCTGAGTGCCGCCGCCGTCGCAGGTACCGCCGGTCTGAACTGGCAGCAACAGTCGATGAACGCCGCCGATGAAAACAAACGTCCGCAAGTCGCTGCCATCTATACGCAGTGTTTTTATCTGTCGCATGCCTATCATATTCTGCATCCTTTTTTAGGACCGTACCTGTTTAACGGTAAGCTTCAACAACCACAGTGCGATGTGGTTTCTTTCTACGGCGATCAGTTTACAGAACGCGATCTCTCCCGGGGGATTGCGAAAAAATATAAGATCCCGTTTTATCAGACCATCGGCGAGGCGCTGACGCTGGGCGGCGATGAGCTGGCAGTGGACGCGGTCCTTTCCATCGGTGAGCATGGCGATTATCCCGATACCAAATTCGGACAGACCAAATATCCGCGCAAACGGTTCTTTGATGAAATCGTCGCGGTCATGGAGAAATCAAAACGCTTTGTCCCTGTCTTCAGCGACAAACATTTTTCATATCGCTGGGACTGGGCGCGTGAGATGTACGACACGTCGCGGAAGTACGGCTTTCCCATGATGGTTGGCAGTTCGGTTCCACTCGCGCAACGGACGATTCCGCTGGAGATTCCTTATGGCACGGAACTGGAAGACGCCGTCTCGATTCACGGAGGTCCGATTGAGAAATACGATATCCACGGTCTCGAAGTACTGCAGTCGATGGTCGAATTCCGCAAGGGGGGCGAAACCGGAATCTCAACCGTTCAATTTCTCAAAGGGGATGAGCTCATCAAAGCCGGTCGCCAGGGACGCTGGTCGATGAAGCTGGCCGAGGCAGCCATGCAGGCGGAACTGGGGGATAAGAAGCGGGGTCTGTTTGATCCGATCGGTTCGGAAGCGGAGACCGAACCGCATGGAATTCTGCTGGAGTACAAGGATGGATTTCGCGCCACCATGCTGAAAATCGGTTCGAATGGTGTCCGCTGGAATTTTGCCTGTCAGGTGAAAGGGGAAGCGGCTCCGAAAGCGACCACATTCTTCCCGGGCCCCTGGGGGAACCGCAACCTGTTCCGGGCCTTTTCACATGCGATTCAATATCTGTTTGTAGAGAAGGAAGAACCCTATCCGTGTGAGCGGACTCTGCTGATGACCGGCGCACTGGATGCCGCCATGCATTCTTATTTTGAAAAGGGACAGGCTTTGATGAAAACACCTGAACTGGAGTTTTCCTATAAGCCGAAAAATTTCAATCAGTTTCGTGAAATGGGCGCTTCCTGGAAAGTTATCACTGCTGATATGACACCGCCTAAGGTTTTTGTCGGCGAGGATCCTGCACCTCAATAAGCGGTTCAACCGATTCCAGATTCACAAGAATCATTCAGATCAAGGAATGTCTCGACATTTCCTGATGCAGATTACTTGCAGGAACGGCGAAAATTCAGGATATTGAGGACAAAATCGTTCTCTTTTTTCAATTCCCAGATCCCGCCTGACAGTAAGTAACCTGATATGAAATATGTGCTCGTGATTCCAGATGGTTGTGCGGACGAACCGCAGGATGCATTGGGGGGTAAAACTCCTCTGCAAGCTGCCAGGGTTCCCCGGATGGACGCCGTGGTTGCAGAAGGAATTCTGGGACGTACCGATACGGTTCCGGCTTCCATGCCTTCCGGCAGTGATGTGGGGACGATGAGTCTGTTTGGGTACGATCCACTGGTTTATCACACAGGACGCGCACCGCTGGAAGCGGCTGCACAGGGAATTGAACTGGGTCCGCATGACTGGGCGATCCGTTGTAATTTCGTGACGATCACAGACGGAAACATGGCCAGTTTTACTGCGTCGCAGCTCCCCAATGATGTCGGTGAAGAACTGGTGTCGCTTCTGCAGGAAGCGACGGCAGACGAACCGCAGTGGGAATTCCACCAGGGGGTCAGCTATCGGAACCTGCTCATCTACCGTGCGAAAGATGAAAACGATCAACCATTCGAAGCCAGCACTTCAACGACGCCCCCTCATGATCTGACCGATCAGCCGATTGAGCATGATCTGCCCTCAGGTAGAGGAAGCGAACTGCTGCTGGAACTGATGGAACGCAGTAAGAAACTGTTTACAAAATCCGCAAAGAATCAGAATCGCGCGGATGGACAACCGCCTGCAACGCAGATCTGGCTCTGGGGCCAGGGAAGCCGCCCGGCTCTCAAACCGTTTCTGGAACAGTTTGACAAGACGGGAGCAGTCATTACTGCTGTCGACCTGCTGCGGGGACTGGGACGCCTGCTGGGCTGGGATGTGATTGAAGTCGAAGGTGCCACCGGTTATACCGATACCGATTACGCTGCCAAAGGGCGGGCTGCGATTGAGACATTGCAGAAGTCAGACTTTGTCGTCGTGCATGTCGAGGCAACGGACGAAGCATCCCATGAAGG
>JAGQQP010000858.1 GCA_020426085.1 Planctomycetaceae bacterium
TCCCTGACCTACCTGTATGGAATCGGAAAAGTGACAGCGCTTGATATCTGCCACAAGCTAAGTATCAATCCACAGTTGAAAGCCAAAGATCTGACCGACGACGAGTTGAGCCGGATTGTGAACCTGCTGGATACCGAGTATTCCGTTGAAGGGCAGTTGCGTCGTGCTACGACTCAGGATATTGCCCGTCTGCGGGACATTCAGTCATATCGTGGTATTCGTCATCGCCGTGGCCTGCCGGTTCGCGGACAGAATACACAGACCAACGCCCGTACCCGCAAAGGTGGTAAGAAGACCGTTGCCGGTAAGAAGGGTGTTAAGGATGCCCGCCACTAGGCCGTTGAATCCCCTGGGTTCGGTTGCCTGTGTCGTGTAAAGAAAAAGATCAGAGCGAGGTCGTTTTCAGTTGTGACGACCTGAGATTAAAACATCACAAATCATGAGTTTAGTTTCTGAAGCCTGGCTGACAGAAACATCAGGAGTAGCAGAGTGGCTAAAGTCAAACGAAAAAAAGTGAAACGTCACATCACAAAAGCGATTGCTTACATCAAAGCAACGTTTAACAACACCACTGTTACGATTACCGATTTAAACGGTGACGTGCTCTGCTGGGCCACTGCAGGAACCTCCGGGTTCAAAGGGAGCCGCAAGAGCACTCCGTTTGCAGCCCAGCGGGCCGCAGAAATCTGTGCTGAAAAAGCATCCAAGTTCGGTGTGAAAGAAATGGAAATTCGCGTCAAGGGACCAGGTTCCGGACGGGAAAGTGCCATCACCGGTTTACAGACAGCAGGCATCTCGATCCGTGCGATCGAAGATATCACCCCGCTGCCACACAATGGCTGTCGTCCCCCGAAAAAACGACGTGTCTGATCCAGTCCTTCTGGTAACATCGCGAGCCGCTTCGGCAGCTGCAACACATTTGGATTTATAATAAACTGGAACATTGATGTAACATCGTGTTCTATTGACTGTGTTCTTTGGAGATTATTTCAATGCGAATCCGTTGGCGAGGACTGGAATTACCAAGCCGTGTCATCCCTGATCGGGACTCAATGACATCAACTTATGGTATGTTTGTAGCCGAACCATTCGAACGTGGATTCGGTGCAACCATTGCCAACAGTCTGCGACGAATCCTGCTTTCCAGCCTGGAAGGCAGCTCGGTCACCCGCGTGAAAATTCAGGGTGTGCAGCACGAGTTCACAACGATTCCCGGTGTGGTCGAAGATATCACCGAGATCTGCTTGAACCTGAAATCTCTGATCGTCAAGAATTCCAGCTCGACTTCCAAGACTCTGCGAATTGAAAAGCATGAGCGGGGTGTTGTGACCGGTGCTGACGTGATTACCGACGATCAGGTTGAAGTCATCAACAAAGACCTGGTGATTGCCACCATGACGGACGATGTTCCTCTCAACATGGAACTGACCATCGAGAACGGCCGCGGATATACTCCCGCTTCAGAACATGCCCAGCATGAAACCGAAGTCGGTGTGATTCCTCTGGACGCCACTTTCTCACCTGTTGTGCGTGTGCGTTATAAAATTGAAGATACCCGTGTTGGTCAGCGTACCAACTACGATAAATTGATCCTGGAAATCTGGACCAACGGAACCGTCAAGCCAGACATGGCTCTGGTGGAAGCTTCCAAGATTCTCCGTAAGCACCTCAATCCCTTCATTACCTACCGCGAGCCCGGCCCGGAAATGCCGCCCGAAGGTGGTCTCAAGGGAATGCTGGATACGACCGGTTACGCTCCGATCGACCTGGAACTGGAAGAAAAACTCAACCAGAGCCTGGCCGAACTGAACCTGTCTGTCCGTGCGACCAACTGTCTGGAATCGGAAGGCATTAACACCGTCCGTGACCTGGTTGGAAAATCAGAAGATCATTTAT
>JAGQQP010000859.1 GCA_020426085.1 Planctomycetaceae bacterium
GTGACCGTGCTGCTCAACGAAGTCCTGGCCTGGGTCCGCAGCCAGTCAGGAACATCAAGCCTGCGGGCCATCCTGTATATGGATGAGGTTTATGGATACTTTCCCCCGACGGCAAATCCCCCTTCCAAAACACCGATGCTCACCCTGCTAAAACAGGCACGTGCTTTTGGACTGGGTGTGGTCCTCTCAACACAGAACCCGGTTGATCTGGACTATAAAGGGCTCTCGAATACCGGCACCTGGTTCATCGGTCGCCTGCAGACGGAACGTGACAAAGCGCGGGTACTGGATGGACTCGAAAGTGCATCGGGAACCGCTGGCAGCCAGTTCCATCGACAGGAGATGGAAGCCATTCTGTCCGATCTGGGGAGCCGGGTCTTTCTGTTACATAATGTGCATGAAGACGCGCCCGTCGTCTTCCAGACCAGATGGGCCCTGTCCTACCTGCGCGGACCGTTGACGCGAAACCAGATCCAAACACTGATGGAACCGCGGAAACAAGCGGCTGTCGAATCCACGCCGTTCAAATCGGAAACAGATCTCACTACACCCGCAGGACCAGACGTTTCACAACCACCGTTGATTCCGCCGGAAATCAAACAGCGCATCTTCACCGCTGCGACAATCGTCCCGACGGGTTGTCGACTCGTCTATCGCCCGGGCCTGATTGGTCTTGCAAAACTGCGTTACGCCGATGCCAAATCCAAAGTCGACATCTGGCAGGATGTCGCGCTGCTGCTGACAGTCACCGGATCGGTACCGGAATCCGTCTGGGAAGCAGCCACACTAATCCCCCCCGGCAACCTGGACTATGATGCAGAGCCCGATTCTCAGGCAGCGTTTTCGGAAGTTGACAGTCTGCTTACCAAGTCGAAACAGTACCCGTCCTGGGAAAAGGAATTGAAAACGTACCTGTATCAGGAACGACCGCTGAATCTCTGGTTCAGCGCAGATCCCAAACTGTATTCTGATCCCGATGAAAAGGAAGCCGCCTTTCGCGCACGACTCAAACAGTTGATGCGTGAAGAACGTGATCTACAGATTGAAAAACTCAGATCTAAATATGCTTCCAAATTCGATACTATTAAAAATCGAATTCGTACCGCCGAAGATCGCGTAGCACGGGAAGAGGCACAATACAGTGATAAAAAACTGAGTACCTTTCTCTCCATTGGTACGACCATCTTCGGCGCAATTATGGGCAGAAAAGTGGCCAGCGCCACCAATGTCCGCAAAGCATCGACGGCAGCACGCAGTGTCGGACGCACCGCCAAAGAACATGAAGACATCGGCCGAGCAAAAGAGGCTCTGGAAATCCAACATCAGAAATATGCGGAACTGGAAGAGGAGTTTCAGCAGGAGATCGATCAACTGGAAGAACCCATTCGACCGGAAGACCTGGAAATTGAATCCTACCCTGTCCGTCCACGGAAGTCTGACCTGATGGTGAATGAAGTCTCATTCGCCTGGCTCCCCTGGTCGGTCGATTCTACCGGAATCAGCCAGCCTCTCTATCGACTGGATGAAGAATAAGAGCTTCAGCGAAACAAAGGCAGGAGAAAAGCATTGTCCGCTCTTCCCCTGCTTTCTCTGTTACTTAACCACAAAGTTGATCAGTCGTCCGGGGATGACAATCGCTTTCACGATGGTTTTTCCATCCAGATGCTGGGCAATCGTTTCATCCTGCTCGGCAGTCTGCTGCATGGTCGCCTGATCGGCGTCTGCTGCGACTGAGACTTTCGATCGTAACTTCCCGTTCACCTGCACCGGGATTTCCACGACCGATTCCTGCAAGAGTGCTTCATCAAATTGCGGCCACGCCTGATAGGCCAGAGACTCAGTATGCCCCAGCACACTCCACAGCTCTTCGGCAATATGCGGCGCAAACGGTGAAAG
>JAGQQP010000860.1 GCA_020426085.1 Planctomycetaceae bacterium
CCATGCGGCCCGAGCACTTTGGCAATCACCCCCTGGCCCAGGTAATTTTTGGACGGAAAATGCAGTATGTCAATCACGACCTTGTCTTCCGAACGAACCCCTTTGGCCCCGGGATCGCCTACATGGATCGGCGAATTGAAGATCTTACCGTCCACGTGAACATAACCTTCCCCCTGTGCTTCAAAGTAGGTTCCCACAAAGGTTGTCGAGGCCCGCTCGATGATTTCCACCACACGGCCGCAGATTTGTCCCCCGCTCCGCTGACGATTGATCACCGTCGCGTAGACTTCATCACCAGTCTGCGCATCACCCAGATCGCGTTCCGAGATGTAGAGATCCCCGGCGTGGCGTTGATCGTGTGCAATATCATCCGGTTTATGGTGGGGAATCAGATAGCCGGCCCCTGAATTGGTCTTCTTGATCGTGCCGGCGATCCAGCCTTCTTTTTTAACAGGTCGGATCAGACCGGAATCGGAAATCAGGATCTCCTTGCGGGATCGCAGATTGGCCATCGCCTCTTCAAATTCCGAGGAACTTGATTTTGAGCCCCCCACTTTTTTCAGCAGCGCTTTTTCGCGTACCGGCGTGTAACCGGTCCTGTTCACATAATCGAGAATTTTCTTCTCAAAGTCGGGCATCACCTCAATCCTCGGTTATTCCCTTGAACAATTTTCGCTGCAAGCGGGGCGAATAGGGGGTCCAGTTGGATGTGGAATTCAGATCATCGTCAATGAATCTCGCAAACTCGTTCACCTTGGCATCCAGGTTATCCAGGTGATGCAATGCTACTGCTTCCGGTGTCATAGGCAGGCGGGCACTGCCAAACTCATAGGTCCCATGATGACTGACAATCATATGCTTCAGACGCAACTCCGCTTCTTTCGGAAATGATTCTCCAGTCATCTCCTGATAAGCCCGGATTTTCTCTGTCAGCATCTCAACGCCGATAATCAGATGTCCCAGCAACTGCCCTTCATCCGTATAAATAAATTCGTTCTCGTATCCGAGCTCCCGAACTTTCCCCAGGTCATGCAGAAAGACTCCCGCCAGCAGCAGGCTCATATCGGCTTTCGGGTACAGGTCAGAAATCCGCTGTGCGGTTTCCATCAGATTGACAACATGTTCAATCAATCCACCGTGGTAAGCATGATGAGTTTTCACCCCTGCAGGTGCTCTGCAGAATTCATCCATCAAAGCTTCGTCAACCAGGAAACATTCCATCAGCGTACGGATTTCATTGTTTTCAATCCCCAGCAGCATTTCGCGCAGTTTTGCCAGTAACTGCTGGACATCCTGTTGCGCCTGAGGTTGAAAATCAGCCGGATCCAGATTTTCTGCTGATACAGGTTCGATGTAGGTCAAAATGATCTGCAGAGTTCCCTGAAACAGATGCACTTTCCCTTTAGCCTGCACATAGTTACCTGACTGAAAGTGCTGCATCCGCTCTTCAACGACGTTCCACATCCGGGCATTCACAACACCGGTAGAGTCCCGCAGGTCGGCTGATAGAAACAGGCTGGCATTGCGATTTGCACGTAACTGCTTATCAACTAACAGATAAACCTCATTGACGGTATCACCATCCTTCAGTTGATTTATATATTGTCGAGACATCTCGAATCGGCTTTCAGAATCACTTTTAAACGCTGCTGTCGATCTTAAGTTTCGCTAAGAAACACAATAGAACGATCTTAAGCCGTTCGATTCAGCGCAACAAGTCCGACACCTGTCCGTTCTGAAAGTCTCTTCCATTTGACTGAATTGACTTCTGTTGATTCCCCGCTGGAGGCCTCCCTGCTCTGTAACAATATTCGACAAACCACTGACTAGAGGGAACTTAGAGCCACGAGATTATTTTCAGAGCGAACAAGTCCGAACCTTTTGAAGA
>JAGQQP010000861.1 GCA_020426085.1 Planctomycetaceae bacterium
GAGCTGGACAGAATTTAGCGGCATCTTTTATTCTCTTCATATATCTGTCTGCAATTGCTTTAACATCGAAAAACTTATTTGCATATTTTGATCCTATTAAAAGAGCTCTAACTTTCCCTACTGGAAGTCCAAGACTAGGTAATGGTATTTCTTTTTTACCTTTCACTTTAAAAGATATATTTACTGATTCATATTTACTCCAATTTGTGTACTTATACCATTCATAATGATGTTTCAATCTGCAACGGCATTCTTCACATGTGATTCGAATATTAACTGTAATAACATAAGCAACCCACGCTTGACCAACCATTAATGTTCCTGTTGTTGGATCTATCCAAGCCCCTTGCTCTTCGTCTATCTTTAGATCCAAAATGTTTATATCAGCATCAACTCCGTTTAGGATCGTACGAAATGTGTTACTGTAACATCTCTTCTGTAAATTATCTGTGTGGCGGAGTGGTGCTCGTTATTTGAGCGTAGCGAAAATAACGAGCACCACTCCGGCGAGCCCTTGAAAGGGTGGGCCAGATCGGTTTCTTTTTAATGTTTTCCACAACAGAAAAGGAACTCCAACCATGGCCCACCAACAACAATCTAACAACATTCTCGACGCTGTCCAGCTCCTGGCTGATCATGGATTCGATGAAATGTCGCAAGCACTCCAGATCCTGTTCAACGAAGCGATGAAGCTGGAACGTTCCGAATACCTCGGTGCCGAACCGTATCAACGCAGCGTAACACGCCGTTCTTATGCCAACGGTTTCAAGCCGAAATCATTTCAAAGTCGCCTCGGAAAGCTGGAACTGCAGGTGCCACAGACACGCGACGGCGACTTTTATCCCTCTGCACTGGAACGCGGCGAACGGAGTGAACGCGCACTGAAGCTGGCAATCGCTGAAATGTATGTTCAAGGCGTCTCTACCCGTAAGGTCGCCAAAATCACCACCGAACTCTGTGGCTTTGATGTCACCAGTACACAGGTCAGTCGGGCAGCGAAACTGCTCGACGAAGAGCTGGAAACGTGGCGTAATCGACCGCTGGGGCAGGTGGAATACCTGATTCTCGACGCCCGCTATGAAAAAGTTCGCGTGGAAGGCAGCGTGCGGGACTGTGCCGTGCTGATTGCGATCGGCGTCCTGGCCAGCGGTCATCGGAGCGTACTCGGAGTGTCTGTGTCGCTCTCCGAAGCCGAAGTCCATTGGCGTGAATTCCTGGGTTCACTCAACCAGCGCGGACTGCATGGCGTGAAGCTGATCGTCAGTGATGCACACGAAGGCCTGAAAGCGGCACGACAGAACATGCTCGCTGGCACGCCCTGGCAGCGTTGCCAGTTTCATTTGATGCAAAACGCGATGCAATACGTTCCCAAGGTTCATTTGCGCAAACAGGTGAGCGATGAATTACGCAATATCTTTAATGCCAGAGACCTGGATGATGCGCTGAATGAACTGAAACGGTTCGTTTCCACTCATGAAAAAACAGCTTCGAAACTGGCGAGTTGGGCGGAAGAAAACATCCCCGAGGGACTGACCGTATTCACCATCCCTGCCGGTCATCGCAAACGGATGCGAACCACGAACATGCTCGAACGGCAGAATAAGGAATTAAAACGGCGTACCCGCGTAGCGGGACTGTTTCCCAATGAGGAGTCGCTGCTGAGGCTGGTGACCGCGGTCCTGGTGGAACTCAGCGACGACTGGGAAACCGGCATGAGATACCTGACAATTTAATGCTGATCACAGAGACCGAAGGCCCCGGAAATTTACAGAATGTTTGTTGCTTTATCGACAGAGAAACTCGTTCAGTTCTTTATTACTACGTGCTGATATAATTAAGTAGTTGCCGAGTGATCTAGCAAAAGCGCAAATGCCAATGGCA
>JAGQQP010000862.1 GCA_020426085.1 Planctomycetaceae bacterium
TACTCCGCAAAAGCCGGGTACATTGTGTGGTTGACTCATTCAGCTACGACGTAATACATAACCGAATCATCAAGGCAACACTCCGCAATCTGCTGCGCTGCCGGGAACTGGATCGGGACCAGCGTGATCGGCTATTGCGTCTGTATCGACGACTGCATGACGTGAGTGACATCAGACTCACACTCAAAGATTTCAATAGCGTCCAATTACATCGTAACAATGCCTGGTACGGCTTCCTGATGCAGGTCTGTCATTTGATTTTTGAGAATCTACTGATCAACGAAGAGACCGGTGATTCACAGTTCCGGGATTTTCTGAGGGATGAAAGACAGATGGCCCGCCTGTTTGAAAACTTCGTGCTCAATTTTTACCGCCAGGAGCAAACAGAATTTTCAGCTAAAAGTGAACTCCTGGCCTGGCAGAGCGTCGACGCGACACCCGAACATCAACAATTCCTGCCGCGCATGCGAACCGATGTCTCACTGGATTCCCCTACCCGTAAAATTGTGATCGACACCAAGTACTATAAGGACAGTTTACAGAACTTCCACGGGAACTCATCTGTGCATTCCGGAAATCTTTATCAACTGTTTGCTTACTTGAAAAACTTCTCTCTGAAACATATACCCAAAGGGGATTCTCGCCCGATTGAAGGGATACTGCTATACCCGACCACGGTCCAATCTCTATCACTCACCTATAAAATCCACGGACATTCCATTCGCATTGTCACTCTGAATCTGGATACAAACTGGCAGGAAATCCGGCAGCAGTTACTAGATCTATTAGCCCCGATTGCGCCGGTTAACATCGGAACATAATTTACCTGGGCCTGGTCATTGAACCCCAGTCTGGATTCTGTTCAAGACTCCACTTCTCGACGCCTATTTCATGATTTTTACTTGATCTCACGAGTACAATTACGATCTACTAAACAAATAACAACTGCATGAATTTAAAATTCGAGACTCAGTCGATGTCCTGACAATGATTTCATATCTCACTGAATCAAATAACGGTCGATTAAAATGGTCAATGTTTACTTTAAAAATGAAGATCAAGAAATTGGTCCAATCGATGCCAGACAACTGAAAGATTTAGTCACTGAGGGCAGCATAACCCGAGAGACGGTTGTCTGGCGTGAAGGTTCTTCTAAGCGCGTTCTCGCATATCTGATTCCAGGGTTATTTCCTGAAGAAGAATCAGTGTCCCCTCCCGAAACAGGTGAGACAGAAGAAAGTAAACTTGAACCAACCTCAACCTCTCCCGATATCACACAGCTTGATGAATCGCCAGAGGTAAGCACTCAATCAACAATCGCTGATATGAAATCCCGTTCCATTCAATCGGCGAAAGGGCAGGCTGTAAAATTAATGACAGATCTGAGAGGGGTCAACTTTAAGGAAGAAGTGATTCCGGTAGATCAGCATCTGATTGCTGCCATAACAAAAGACACGGTCTTCTGGATCGCCTCTGCACTGGCTGTCATCCCCATCCTGATCGCTACCATTTCTCGAGTTGAGTATCAACTAACCGCTTTTGCATTGTTCTTTGCCGTTCTCTGGGGCCTGTTATTCAAAACATTGATTATTCGCTCAGATGTCAGTTGGAAACCGCTCATTGCTTCACTTTTCTTTACCGGAATCGTCGGAATTCAATTGCTTCTATTTTTCTCAAAATCGGTTCTGCCAGAGGCATATATTTCGATGGCCTCCAGTAAATCCGGCCTAACATCGTTATTGGGGTTTATTTTTCAAGTTGGAGTCTGCGAAGAACTGATCAAGATCATCCCTGTATTGGCATATTTGTTATGGAAGAGAAAAAAAGCTGACCCTATTGCAGCTGTTCTCATCGGAATTTTTTCAGGTCTCGGGTTC
>JAGQQP010000863.1 GCA_020426085.1 Planctomycetaceae bacterium
GATCTCCGTCACGAACCGGCTGGCATCGTGACCCAGGTACGATGAGACCACGTTGAACACCGCGTCACTGAAGCCGCCGATGTTCAGAATGTCGTCTCGTTCCGGCGCCGGGTGGCACTCAACGCGGGTAACGAATTTTATTCAAGATAGAATTTCGCCAGTCTTTTTTGAGCCGTTGTTGCTTGAATGATGGTCGGTTTTCCGCATTGCCGTTTCCTTTTCTTGCACGGATGTCCCCGGTTTGCTTTCCTTTTGTTCGACCGTTTTTCTACGGCGAGCAAAGACTGCGAAAGCAGGTCGGTTAATGGCGCCCATTGTTGAGTATGGCAGGCTATCATCGTGACAGCCAGATAAAACACACGAATCACTTTGATCGGACTGAGTTTTTTAAGATTCGCTCCTTGCTGGTGCAGCACATCTTTTCCGGCAAATAACGCCCCCCAGATTCCAATCAGAGTCCAGTTTAATTCTGTAATGACATTCTGGGGTGTCTGGCAACATAGCTTGCTACGTTCACAGGACTGTTTGACGGAGCGAAAGAAAACCTCTATTCCCCATCTTTGGCGATATAATTTACAGGCACATTCATCGGTCATTTCTAATTCATTGCTCACCAGGTAGATCTTTTTCTTGCCATCATGAATCTGAAACAGGCGGAGGACCAGCGGGTTTTGATCGCGACGCTGCATATAATCGGGCCAGTAATACACAAAGCCATCACAGATTTTCCACTTACCAAGTGACTTTAACAGGGTTACATTAGAACCAACGCGAAACAGGAAGGAGTTGCCTGACTCGATGATGGCTGACCACAGCGGAGCCCCCACATATTGTGCATCTCCCACCAGTCGCACATTCTCCGGAAGGGACTCCAGCATTTCCCGAGCCGCAATTCGTTCACTGCCAGCTGCCCCCTGAATACGCCAGCGAAACGGTAAACCACTGCCCAGATGCCAGAACACCGTCGTCAACAGTTGAACGGTTAACGCCTTGGATTCATCGGCTTTTTTGCTATATTTCGCAGACCTGCGCTGATTGACCCCCGGTGCAAATTCACGTTGATTGGCTGCTGATCGGGGCGCAGAGAACTTGGTGGCATCCACGGCCAGAGTCACTTTGCCTGCTGTGGTCCAATAGCCTTTCCAGTGTGTCAGTTGGGTGGAAATATTTGTAATCACCAGATCCAACAAAGGCTGTCCGTAGTTGGCCAGTGCTTTCATCAGCCCTTGTCGTGTGACTGTGGTCGAAACCTGAAACAGTTGACCGGCCACGGTGTAGGCCGTTTTGACCCGTTCACTGAGTGTGCCTCTTGCGGTCCAGCCCATGCAGAGAATGGCAACCACGCTCAGCCAGCCCGGATCCAGAGAGGCATTACCGTGCCGCACCAGGGAAGACGTTTCCTGAGGTATCAGTCTGTCAAAAATCGCTTTCATTGACTGAATGTTTATGCGAAGATGCTCAGTATCTTGATGCGGCATTCCAAGAGTCCTTTCTTGGCGTGAGTGCAAATTGGTTAGCACCTGCATTAAACAACCTAACGGTTGTCCGCATCAAGATTTATTTTAACTTACACAGAATCGTTACCCGCGTTGGGTGGCACTGTTGGCTCGTCCAACAGTGTTGAGAGTTGATTACGAAACAATTTCAACCAGACAAAAGAATCGGGAACGCCCCCTATACCTTTCACTGGTGGCAAGCCACCAGTGCCACCCGCCGTCAAACACTAGGTTCGCTGGAAGGTGTTCGTTGTGGCTCCATCCTTAATAGGACGAGGCTTCCACGTAATGACTAGGTTTGTAGAGGGTCCGCGTGAGGCGAAAGCCCAGTGAGCGGTAGAGGTTGATCGCCGGTTCATTGTCTGCGGTG
>JAGQQP010000864.1 GCA_020426085.1 Planctomycetaceae bacterium
CCTGAGATGCCCGGCCGATCCAGCCGGATATCGCAGCCGGCGTTGCGTCCGAGCACCACCCGTTCTTTCGTGATGGGAAACCGCTGTTTGTTATCCAGGTCAATCAGATCGATGGGCTGCAGGACACCGGTCATTGCGCTGCTGGCTTTTTCCGCGATGACGTCTGTAGATTCCGTTGGAACCGAATGTCGCAGAATCCCGCTTTTGGAAATGTCCGATTCGCCGCGCGTCAGCCGTTCGATGCCGTCCGATTTTTTCTTTGCCATTTCCGCAACATGGCTGGCCGTTGCGATGCGGGACGAGAGTTGCGGTTTGACAATGCTGGACTGGGCAATCGCGCTGCGGGCTTTGGCCTGCTGCACGCGCTGTGAGACAATTTTGTTAAAACGAAATTCGATGGGCGTTCGTCTGGCATAAGGTTGCAGTGCCGCGGAGACTTCCTCCATCGTCTGAAAACGATCATCGGGTTGTTTGGCCATCATTTTTTCAACAATCGCGACCACTTCAGCAGGGACTTTGGGGGCAATTTCTGAAATTGGTACCGGTGCTTTTTCACGGTGTGCCTGGATTTTCTGTGCCGCGGTTCCGGTGGGGAAGGGGAGTTTGCCGGTCAGCAGGAAATACATCGTACAGCCCAGACTGTAGATATCCGTGCGGGCATCGGCAGACTGACCGTCCTTCGATTGTTCGGGGGCAATATATTCCGGTGTCCCCACGCAACCATGTCCGAAGATCATGGCCAGAGAAAATTCGGCATCGGGGTGGTCCTTCAGCAGGGCCAGACCGAAGTCGAGTACTTTGACATAACCCTCGGAATCAATAATCAGATTCTCAGGCTTGAGATCGCGGTGGATGATTTCCGCTTCGTGGGCCACCGCCAGTCCAAGGGCCGCCTGAGCGATGACGTCGCAGACCTGGGGCGTCGGCAGCGATTTCTGTCTGAGCAGCACCAGTTCAAGCAGACTGATGCCTTTGACGAACTCCATGGCGATGTAACAGACAGCGCCCGCTTCTTCATAACTGATCGTACGCACGACATGCGGATGTTCCAGTCGTGCACCGGCAATGGCTTCCAGCTTCAGACGCGTCATCATGCCGGCATCATTGCGGCACTTTTCGTTAAGCACCTTCAAGGCAACGGGTTCTCTGGTCTCTTTGTCTTCTGCCAGATACAGGCTGCCCATGCCACCAAATCCCAGTACTTCGAGGATTCGATAGCGGTCGATAAAAAAGCCGCGTGTACGGCCTGACAGCAGACGCTCACCCTGGTAACGGGTCAAAACTTTTGCAGTCACCAGCCGCTGGGCCGCTTCTTTGGGGGAAGCCGCATTCTCCAGCTCGTGCTGCGCAATGATCGTGCGGACTTCTTCCACCGAAAGCAGGTGGCTCTCCCGTAAAAGATTGAGAAATGTTTCTATATCTGGCGGCTTAGGCATAACACCCTGTTGTGAGAACTCGTTGAGAAATGTTCTTAATTATATACATTTGCAAATCATTTTGGTAGCAGTTTCTCTCTGTGAATGAGGAGATCATTTTTTTGAAAGAAATGAGTTGACTGCCTGCATCGTCAAACCAGCAAAGACGTTAATCGCGCGACGATGAGCGCAGAACTGATGACTCCCGTCAGTTGTTGACAGCGGCTGAGTGGGGTGATAATATTGGATAAAATTATCCACAATGCCCCGCCCCCCTTTGGAGAATTGCCCACCATGTTCTCACTCGCCCCCGTCTTCCGCTCCCTGTTTGTCCTGCTCTCGGTTGCCGTGCTACTTTCGGTTGTCTGTGTGGCAGAGGAACCCCCAAAAGATGCCGATCAGCTCTGTGAGCAGAAAGTCAAAGGTGAACCAGGGGGAAAGCAAGA
>JAGQQP010000865.1 GCA_020426085.1 Planctomycetaceae bacterium
TGACGGGACTGTTACTTCCGAGTTCCATAGTGACTTTCTTCAAGCCCGCCATTTCGCAAATTTTCGTGCCCACTTCATAGCTGCCTGTGAAGCTGATTTTTCGAATTCGGGAATCAGTACAGATGGCGCGGCCAATTTCCCCTCCCGGTCCGGTCACACAGGCAATCGCTTCTTTGGGCAATCCAGCTTCCAGCAGTAGCTCTGTCAACTTGAGGGCCGACAGTGGTGTATCGCTGGCCGGTTTGATGAGGATTGCGTTTCCGGCTGCAATGGCGGGACCCACTTTGTGGCAGACCAGATTTAAAGGAAAGTTGAACGGAGTAATCGCAGCCACGATTCCACAGGGGACGCGAAGCGTAAACCCGAGTTTGTTCTGTCCGCCAGCGTTCCCTTCGAGGGGAATCATTTCGCCTGTCATCCGCCGGGCTTCTTCCCCGGAGAGTCGAATCACTTCGGCACTGCGACTGGCTTCGACCTGGCTCTCCGCCAGAATTTTACCCTCTTCCAGACTGATGGTCCGCGCGAAATCATCTTTTCGCTCCAGCATCAATTCAGATGCTTTCTGGAGAATCAGGCTGCGATCATACGCGGTCATGGATTTCATGATGCGGGCACCCTGCTCCAGAACCGAAACCGCTTTCGCCACATCGTCGCCACTCCCCTGGGGAATGGTATCAATCACCGATTTGTCAAAGGGGTTGATCACATCGATTGTTTTAGAAGTTTCCTGCCATTGTCCCGCGCAAAACATTTTCATATTGATCAATCCTTCAGGGAAAGTGGTCGCGAAGTCATTAACAAAGATTCAATTTCAGAATAGACGTGCCGACAGAATCTGACAACCCAGACAGGCAGTGGATTTCATATCTGATGTAACGAAATTTACATAAGTGTTATAACTTTATGGCTTTAAGTCTGTGGTTTCCGGACAGAGATTGATCTTGGCATAAATGCAGGGATCTGGTAGAAAACGTCTGCTCTTCAGGAGGCAGTTCTGTCTCTTTTCCTCTCTCAATCATCTGCTGTGGCGGACACATCGCGGCAGTGAATTACCTTCGACAATCTTTTCTTCATTCAGGTGGATATAATCATGGCCAACCTTCGATGTGTGGCGCCGTGGATGGTATGCAGTATCGTGCTGCTTTTTGCAGGTTCCGGTTGTGAAACGCTGCCGGAATGGGATTCTGAATCGATGGCTACAACTCACAAGGCTGAAAAACGAGTCAGCCGGGCAGAAGACTATCGTATGCGGTTTCAAACCAAACGCGATCCCAAAGCATTGAACTGGATTCTGAAGAACCGCCTGTATTCCGGTATGTCCCGGAGTAGTGTGGAAAAAGAGATCGGCGAAGAAGGGGAACTTCAGGAATCTTCCAAGTGGCTCAAAGCCACCGGTGGAACATTTCGCACAACCGACGACGCTTATCGCTGGGGACCGGACGAAAGTGGTCGCAGCGTTTACCTGATCTTCCGGGATGATGTGCTGGTCAACTTTGACCCCAAAGACTTCAATCTGGATTAATCGCAGTCGTTACTGAATCTGTACCAGGTCTTTTTCTTTTTCGCGATTCAGCCTCAGCTGTCCGCAGGCAGCGTCGATATCGTCTCCCTTGCGTTTGCGGACCGTCACATTGACGCCCCCTTTCGCGAGTGCCATGAAGAAGCGATCAACGTCTTCTGTCGTGGGAGTCTGGTACCCGGTCTCCTGAACCCCATTGGCGGGGATCAGATTCACATGGGCATTGCGGTGCTTCAGCAGGCGTGCCAGTTCCTGTGCATGGGCGGGACTGTCGTTGACCCCTGCCAGCAGAATATACTCAAATGTGACACGTCTGCCGGTCGTAACGTAATAATAGTCAG
>JAGQQP010000866.1 GCA_020426085.1 Planctomycetaceae bacterium
TGCTTCGCATGGGGCAGGTCGTTGCATGTCGCGTAATAAAGCCAAAGACAAGTATCGCTGGAATGCGGTGAAAAATGATCTGGCGAAACGCGGCATCACGGTGATTTCAGCGGGCGCTGATGAAGTTCCCGGTGTTTACAAAAACATCAATGAAGTCATGGCCGAGCAGCAGGACCTGGTGGAAATCGTAGCACGCTTTAATCCAAAAGTGGTGAAGATGTGCGGTGATGGAAGCCGTGCCGAAGACTGACTCGTGAGAGTGAAAATCAACAGGCAGGTTGGAAAACGTTTCTGACCTGCCTGTTTTCATTACAAAGCAACATCAGGGTGGCCCCGGATGTAATCCGGGGTTGTCGAAGACAACAGGAAATTGTGGAGTGTGCGTACTTTCGTGGGGGCGAACCTCATCTTCTAAATGAGCAGGTTGGTGGCTTTGCTCTGAACCGATTATTTTAACTGGGACTTCCTGCTCGCTGCGCTCGTACCGAATTTCATTCGGTACCACCCCCCGTGGGAGATTCGAATCACTTTTTCAGACGATGCGGGGGGACTGCTTTGACTTTGCCGGCGCTCTGTTTGAAATCGGGAATGATGCTGGAGATGGTTTGAGGATTCAAACTGAAGACGGTGAAACCGCCGGCATTCAGTTTGCGTGTCATATCAACCTGACCCATAATACGATCGCTGCTGAGAGTCGTCCTGGTAGAGAGCGCACCGATGCCCGGATAAATGGGAATAGTGCCGGCCAGGTGTTTCTGCTGGTCTTCGATCCAGATACGAAACTGGGTATCGTTGTCGGTGTAATCCATGGGACAGATGAAGTCGAGATAACCATTTTTGGCCCACAGTGGCCAGTCCTGTGCCACCCATTCCCGGCAGTCTGGATATTCACGAAAGACAGCAGCGGAGATTTTGATCCCCGGTCGTATCTTGCGGGCTTCCCGTTGCACGGTCTCAACAAGTCGGGTGATCTGAGCGGCGCGCCAGTCCCGGTACTGGTTCTTCAATGTGCCGTTATAACAGTCGGCAGGCCAGTTCTGGACTTTGATGCCCGTATCGGCTTCAAACTTCTGGCGACTGAAGTCACTGTAGTCGTGACGATCATTGGGATAGCGGATGTAATCAAAGTGAATGCCATCCACAGGATATTTGCGTACGACTTCCAGCATGCTGTCCACTTCCAGCTGAAAGTTTTCCGGATGAGCCGGGTTAAGCCAGTCGGAAGGTTCGCCGGTGACGCTGACCTGGGTACGTCCCGCGTCCCGCATTTTTTTTACAAACGATTCCGGTGCCGTCGAAAGGTTGTGGTTCACTTTCCAGACATGGACTTCCAGTCCGTGCTGGCGGGCGGCTTTGAGGCATTGTTCAATCTGATCGCCGTACTTTTCGTATGTGGAACTGCGGGGGAGCACGTCGCTGGGATAGTGAGCCAGACCGCCCCAGAGCATGTTGGGAATGATCATGTTAAAGCCGGCATCCGACAGTTCTTTGCACGTGCGGTTCCAGTCGCCGGGGTAGGGACCTGTGGGCGAGTGATCCCAGACGGCGCGGGCTTCCCGGGGAGGACTGGCGCGGGTGAGCAGATAAATCTTGACCCGTTTCTCGCGACAGGTGCGCGCAAAGGGAATGGACTGAAAAGCCTGATTCTGTTTCAAAAGACGTCGGGCCTGATCGAGTGTGGTTGTGGTGCGATCCAGATCGCGGGCTGCCAGTTCACTGCTCTTCGCAGGGGTGACGGTAGTCACGATGTGCTGTCTCAGATCGGCAAATGTCTTGAACGGTCCCACCTGATCTGCCTGGGCGATTGTGGCTGCGGCGATGGAATCCCAGAGTTGAGGCTGGAAGTGTCCCATGATG
>JAGQQP010000867.1 GCA_020426085.1 Planctomycetaceae bacterium
CTTTATGGGCTGTTTTTTCCTAGGATTTGCCTTCTTCAAGCTGCTTGATGTCAGCAAGTTCGCCGATGCCTTTGCGACCTATGATATTGTGGCAAAACGGTCGCGTCTGTACGCGTTACTCTATCCGTTTCTTGAATTTTCACTGGGGATCGCATTTATTTTCGGCTGGGCGCCGACTCTGATAAACGCTGCCACAGCTCTTGTGATGGGAGTCGGACTGATTGGTGTGCTGCAAGCCGTACGTAAACGTCAGGCAATTCAATGCGCCTGTCTGGGAACCGTGTTTAACCTGCCCATGTCCGCGGTCACGATCATTGAAAACAGTGTGATGATCCTGATGGCCCTGTTCATGCTGTGGTAGGACGGCAAGTTAAAAAATACTTTTTAAGAGACAGGATCTTTATACGATCCTGTTGTTTAACCTGTTCGAGGTGAGAAGTTACTTCTGCGATTGAAGTGGAGTCATGTCGTCTTCAATCGCAGTCTTCTCCTTGCGGTAGTTTAGTGAGGATAACCTCTCGAGCTTTTAAGATTGAGCATTCTCCTCAAAACGGGGATCTTCGATTCCCCATTTCAACTTCCACTCCATAACACTGCAGTAAAGCACCGGTACGACCAGCATGGTCATGATTTCGATGAGCATGCCCCCGAAGCTGGGGATCGCCATGGGGACCATGATGTCAGAGCCCCGCCCCGTGGATGTCAGGACAGGAATGAGGGCCAGAATGGTTGTGGCCGTGGTCATTAAGCAGGGCCTGGCACGCCTTAAGCCTGCAGCCAGAGTTGCATCTCGCGCTTCCCTGGCAGAACCGATCCTGCGTTTACGAAAACTCTGGTCGAGGTAAGTGGTAATGACGACGCCATCATCAGTGGCAATCCCGAACAGAGCCAGGAATCCGACCCAGACGGCAACGCTCAGATTGATTTGATGCACCTGGAACAGAGAACGCATACTGGTATCGAACAGTTGAAAATCCAAAAACCAGGGTTGTCCATATAGCCAGAGCATGATGAAGCCCCCCGACCAGGCGATCAAAATCCCACTGAAGACCAGCGAGGTCGTGATGACCGAACTGAACTGGAAGTATAAGATCAGGAAAATCACGAACAGCGCCAAGGGCAGTACTATCATCAAAGTCTTCTGAGAGCGGATCTGATTCTCATAACTGCCGGCAAAGCTGTAACTCACACCTGGCGGGAGAACCAATTCTCCGGTTTGTATTTTTTGTTGCAGGAATCGCTGGCATTCTTCCACAACATCGACTTCGGCATTCCCCGGTTTCATGTCGAACAAGACATAGCCCAAAAGGAAAGTGTCTTCGCTTTTAATCACCTGTGGTCCACGGGTATAGCGTATTTCGGCGAGTTGCTCGAGTGGGATCTGCGCGCCAGTGGGGGTGGGAACCAGAATACGGCCCAATGTTTCAATTTCATCCCGCAATTCACGGGCATAACGCACACGGACCGGGTAGCGTTCACGGCCTTCGACTGTCGTCGTAATCCTCCTTCCGCCTATAGCGACCTCAATCACATCCTGAACAGAGCGGATATGTAATCCATATCTCTTAATCGCATCGCGATCGATGTCGATCTCCAGATATGGTTTTCCGACAATACGATCAGCAATCACAGCAGACTCTTCTACTGAAGGAACCTGTTTGAGCAATCGTTCAATATCCAGAGCCACGCGTTCAATAGTTTGTAAATCGGGGCCTTTGATCTTGAGTCCCATCGGGGCACGCATACCACTTTGCAGCATGACAATCCGCGCGGCAATGGGTTGCAGTTTAGGAGCTGATGTTGCCCCAGGCAAACTGGCAGCGTCGGTGATTTCCTTCCAGATATCATTCGGTGA
>JAGQQP010000086.1 GCA_020426085.1 Planctomycetaceae bacterium
CTTTAATCACAATACTCTGGAGAAACATCATTCCTTCGGGTCGCAGCAGTTCACAACATTTTTGAAAATAGGTTTCAAAGAACTCAGCTCCTACCGCTTCTATCATTTCAATCGATACCAGCTTGTCATATTGTCCCTCCAGATCACGATAGTCAGTTAACAGGAGCTGCACTTTATCTGACAAGCCTGCAGCATCAATACGTTCTGCCGCCAGCTGATACTGTTCACGCGAGATCGTTGTCGTCGTCACACGGCAGCCATAATTCTGTGCTGCATACAGCGCCAGTCCTCCCCAGCCAGTCCCTATTTCCAACAGATGATCCTGAGGCTTAAGGTCCAGGTAGCGACAGACTCGGTCCAGTTTTGCCAGGGATGCTTCCTGCATCGTTGCACCGGGATGCTCAAATACACCACAGGAATAACTCATCGTCTCGTCAAGAAATAACTGGTAGAAATCATTTCCGAGATCGTAATGTGCATGAATGTTTTGAGCAGCCCCCCTCCGCGTATTTCTTCTGACCCAGTGCCCCACGCGTGCAGCCACCTGTCGAATGCGGGCCAGTCCTTCTTCAAACTGATCTGTCACTTCCAGATTTCGGATAAAGATCTGCACCAGTGAAGTCAAATCATTGCTCGACCAGTCACCGTCGATCAAAGATTGTGCAATGCCCAGTCCTCCCCCCTGCACAGCTGCCTGAAAAAAACGGGGATGATGAACTGTGACCTCTACCTTTAAATCCGCATCATCTTTACCCAGAACGGTAATTTCCGTTCCTTCTCTCAAGATGATCTGGCCTCGAACTAACTGGCTCAGTTTCTTTAACAGCAAATGCCGACAGGCGGCAGTTACGATTCCGATTCGGGCAGGAGCCACTGATTCCTGCTGTTGTGTCTGATGATTTTGTAACATCACGATGTCCTTGAGCTTTTTCTTTGTTTAGAAGCTGTTTTCTGTTTCGGATGCGGATAAAAGGGTACTCGTTTCAACCATAGCCTCAGTGCCTGCCAGTAGATGGCAGCAAACACATACCACGTCATCAAAGGATAGAAGACCAGTGATCGCAGCAGGTTGAACGTCGTTATCTCCTGTCGCTGCAGACTCATGGTCACATCAATCACAGGTTGTCCCCCCTGATAGTTTTCGATGTGGACCGTTAAACTTTCTTCAGGTGTCGTAAACTTCCAGAGATATTCCATCTCCATCGGAAGAAAGGGAGAGACGTGAAACTCTTTGTTTGTGAACTGTTTCTCTTTGTAATTACCAAACTGCTCCTGACCGATCACATAGATGTGCCGCTCCCCCCAGGGGGTGTTATTCACTTCAGCCACAATCGTTTCCAGCACGTCATTTTTTTGATCAAAGCAGAAGTAAAATGAAACAGGATTCATTACAAAGCCGAAATATCTCAGATGTGTTAACAGTCGAATTGCTCCTTGCGGTCGAGGCCGCCCCGACTGAACCACAACCTCCCTCACTGCTTCATCCAGTGATACATGCGGATCTCCCAGATGGTCTTCCCGTCGGAACCTGGCCAGCGCCATTCTTTGAGTCGACCAGCAGACACGACCTTGGAATACAGAATCCAGTTCAGCCAGATCCAGATACATCAGGAAGATTCGATTGCGAAAGCTGTGCTCGACGGGAGCATGGCGTCGGTGTCGAACCCAGCCTGTGTAGATGCCACTTTCCATAAATCTGTTTTTCCCAATAATTCACGACAGACAGCCATGGCACTATTCACGCCATCTTCGTGAAAACCATTTCCCCAGTACGCCCCGCAAAACGATGTCGAATTCTGGTTGATCACCTCCCCCTGCCTGCGCTGTGCGGCTGCTCGTTCGCGGGTAAAGACAGGGTGTGCGTACTCGATTTCTCGAATTACTTTCGAGGGATCAACCCGGTCCTGCCCATTCAGAGTCACACAAAAAACCTGTTTCGACCGAATCCCCTGCAGCAGGTTCATCTGATAAGTGACAGTAGCCTTCCGGTTTTCACCGCGGGGCATAAAGTAATTCCAGCAGGCCCAGGCGCGTGGTGATACAGGCAGGACTGATTCATCGGTATGCAGTTGTGCGATATTTTTTTCATAAGGAAAAGCAGACAGCAGTTCCTGCTCAAGCGGTGATGCCTGATTTCCTAACATGCGTAACGCCTGATCGCTGTGACAGGCAAAGATCACATGCTCGAACTCTTCGACCGATCCATCCCGCAGACAGACTTTGACCTGATTCTCACTGCGTACTACAGAATTGACCGGTGTATTTAATCGAATGGAATCACTAAACCCGGCAGTCAGTGATTTAACATACTGTTTTGAACCCCCACAGATGACGCGCCATTCAGGACGGTCACGAATCGCCAGGATGCCATGATTCAGATAAAATTCGACAATGAACCGGACCGGGAAGTTTTCAAATGTCCCTACCGGGCAGGACCAGATTGCTGACCCCATCGGCAGAAAATACTGTTCAATAAACTCGGGAGAGTAATTATTCTCAGAGAGATATTCTCCCACCGTCTGTTGTTCTACTTCAGACTGTAACAGTTCAACAGACTGTCGATTGAACCTGAGAATATCAGCAAGCAGACGATAAAAACGGGGATTGATCAAATTGCGACGTTGTGCAAAAAATCCATTCAGGTCAGCTCCACGGTACTCAAGACCAGTTCGATCGCACTTCATGCTGAAACTCATCGCAGTCGGCTGTGACTCGACACCCAGCTCATTTAAAATCCGGGTAAAACTCGGATACGTCTGATAGTTAAAGACGATAAACCCGGTATCGACGGCATGTTGTTCTCCATCGATTTCGACATCAATCGTATTCGTATGCCCCCCAATGTACTGATTGGCTTCGAACAGCGTAATTTCATGTTGATGTTGTAGAAAGTAAGCAGCAGTGAGTCCGGAAATGCCTCCGCCGATAATCGCAATCTTCATGAATTCACCTCTGACTTTTGAGATGAAAGTGTGCAATGGGAATCCTGATTTCTACAACGTCCCGTCAGGCTTAGTCGTTTTTTCGCAAAGACCTGATACAGATAATCCAGACCGTGCGAGATGCCGGGCAGACGTGAAGGCCAGACCAGACAACCAAATCCCACGGCAGAATAGAGTCGTCGAAACACTTCGACTCCCGTTACCCAGGAACCGTCTGGCAGGCGGGCATGCATTTCCTGCATGAACTGCTGCTGAGTTTTACCATTCTCCTCTGCTCGAAAACCGGGGCTGGAGATATCGGTAAACAGAATCCTGTTCTGGCGGTCGAGACGTTTTAACAGCCTGACTTCCCGCAGACAGAGGGGGCAGGCACCGTCATAAAATGCCTCAAGCTCATACCATTTTGTTTGCATCCGGCTGCTCCTCAGAATCTTCGTTGCCTGAAACTATTCGCAGACCAGATCTCGGATCAGTTCCAGCCGGGTTCCCTCTGCGACCGCTCTCAGTTTGGCGACGGCTCGCTGTTCCAGTTGTCTGACACGCTCTTTGGAAATTCCCAACTGATCAGCCAGTTTCTGAAAGGTCAGAATCTTGCGATGCTTCCCCAGAGCAAACCGGCTTTTCACAATCACCTGCTCACGTTCGTCCAAAGTATGAATTGATTCATTCAAAAGTTCGGAAAGCTCATCCCAGGTTGCGGTTCCCATCAGAGGATTTTTCACAGCCCCCGCTTCTTCCATCGAGCGTTCCGGAGGCAGCTGTTTGTACCGGGTGCGTTCTTTTCTACGATTGGCTATTTTTCGATAGGCATAATTGGAAATCGCATGATAGGCATAAGTGCTGAAACGGAATCCCCGCGCATAGTCAAACTTATCGATGGCTTTCAGCAATGTCAGACAGCCATCGCTGAACAGCTCATCAAACGAGACTCCTGTCGTCGTGCATTTCTTCACGATAGAAACGATCAGACGCATATTGCGACGCAGAATTTCATCACGTACCAGTTCCGCCTGGTGTAACAACTGCTCAATCAGATCGAGTTCATTTTCTGTGACCCACTCGGGATCCAGTTGTGAACGATGTTGATTTGCTTTGAATTTCAGATAATTCAACCGCCGAAACAGAACTCGCTCCTCTTCGGCAGAAAGGACCTCAGCGTTACACAGTCGTGAGATTGTTGTGCTACTTCCAGATGATCCTGCTGGCCGGGTCTCGTCAAACGGTGCCCGATGAGAACTGATATCTGAATTATCGAGGATATCTGATTCTGCATCAGGATCACCGAAACAGGGATTGGAGATAAATTCGATTTCCTGATTCAGCAATTTGCGGGCACGGCAAGATAATCGTTCCTGCTCACAAACATCAGATTCTATTGAACATACGACCATAATTTTCTTCCAGCAGAGAGAAATCGTTGATTACGTTCTACATAAACTATATGCAGTCCCCTGTTTGAAAACAACATAAAATTCGTTCAAAACGTTCAATTTGCGATATCTAGTCCTATATCGAGAAATAATAAACACTTACAAATTGGTCACTTGTCATATTCCCGTTTCTAAACTAAGATTTTAGCAATGAAACACTTAATCTCGTGTTAAAACGACCATATCGTTCAAACGAAACTGGCAAAATGAACGAATTTTTAACTCCGAAACAGGTATCCCGGGCCATTCAGGTCAGCGAATCCTCTGTGAAACGCTGGTGTGATAAGGGTGTTATTCCCACGCAATACACTGCCGGAGGCCACCGCCGTATCGCCTTCTCGGAGTTGATTGAATTTCTCCGTACCAGTAAGTATCAGCTGATTCGCCCGGAAGTACTGGGACTGCCTTCCACGACCGGGCAAACGGTCTGGGTGATCGATCGCGCAGCGGCTCAGATTACCGAAGCCCTACTCGCAGGAGATGAGGAACAGTGCCGCCAGATCATTCTTGATCTTTATCTGGCGGAGCATTGCATCAGTTCGATCTGCGACCTGGTACTCGCCAGAGCATTCAACAACATTGGCGATCGCTGGGAATGTGGAGAAGCTGAGGTCTACCAGGAACGGCATGGCTGTGAAGTCTCCTTGCGAATCCTGCATGAATTACGAACTTTGATCCCACCTCCGCCATCTGACGCTCCCGTGGCAATCGGAGGGACCCCCGAGGGGGACCAATACAGTCTCGCGACCACAATGGTTGAACTGGTACTGAGGGACTCGAAATGGAATGCGGTCTCACTGGGAACGAACCTCCCCTTCGCGACTCTGAGAGCCGCGATGCTGCAACATCGTCCACGCATCTTCTGGCTCAGTGTCAGCCATATTATAAATGTGCAGGATTTTATCCGAGAATACACAGAACTTTACGATGAATTTGGCCTGGACGTTGCTTTTGTAGTCGGAGGGCGTGCCATGACAGAATCGATCCGTCAGCAGATCCAGTATTCAGCCTTTTGCGATAATGTCCGGCACCTGGAGTCGTTCGCCCAGACTATTAAACATGCGACTGAGAAAAACGCGGATTGAAATCAGTCACTTTGACGATTTACATAGACGTAGTAAGCTCCGCAGATTTCTTTTCCCTGCTCATCCAGCAACCAGGTCGTCAGCTCGACAGGCCCTTTTTCCATTACCGCAGAAAAAGTAAATGATTCCCCACCGGAATCCGGTTCTGCAGTTGCTGTCAATGATCCAATTTCGATTTTTGCTTTTGCGACAGGTAATGCGACTCCTTCTACAAGTTGTCCATCAATGACATTCAGTGCCGGGGCTCCCTCCGACTGTCGCAAACCACTCTCGCGCGGCCAGCGTCGCAATTCAAACTGATAGTTACCCGGACGATCCACGATCAGATGCCACGTACCATTTCTCCGGACTCCCCGCCGTACCTGCCCCTGTTGATCAACAAAGACATCGAGCCATTCACAGGCTGTCAGCATCGCCGGGTTCTCTGCCGGATGACCGATAATGACCCGTTGTGGGACTGCAACAGTGGGCACGAGTTCATTCCACCATTGATCCAGATGTGCCTGCATTTTTTTGACCACTTCAGGAAATTCTGCAGCCACATTCTTCTGCTGAAGCGGGTCTGTCGTGAGATCGTAGAGTTCCCGGTTTTCCAGCCAGCGCCAGCGTTTCCAGAGAACAGCGGCTCCCTCCTTTCGAGGTTGTGAGAGATACATGCTTTTTTTATTTCCGGGGATAGGCATGCGACTGTAATCGACGACCAGCATTCTGTCCGGTAGAGATGAAACACTGCCTTTCATCCGGGGCACCAGACTGATTCCATCCAGATCTGGAATTGATTGAGGGACCCCACACAGCTCGGTCAAAGTCGGCAGCAGATCCTGCACGTGGGTTAAATCATTCAGCTCACGAGGTGGCCCCAGTTTTCCGGCTGGCCAGCGAATAAAACAGGGAACGCGATGGCCGCCTTCCCAGAGCGTGACTTTTTTTCCTCGCATCCCGGCATTAAAATAATCGGGGCCCATTGTACTGCCGTTATCGGTCAGAAAGACGAGAATCGTATTTTCGAGCAACTGAGATTTTCTGAGAGCCCGATCCAGTTCACCGATATTCTGATCGATGTTCGCACACATGGCGAGATAGCTGACCAGTGACTTACGTTTCGCTGGTGAGAGATGAGCGACCAGCGATTCATTCTGCTTCATAGCCTCTTCAATGGGCCTGCGAAACGGATCGGGAACATAGTGAGGCCCATGCGGTGCATTCAAAGGCAGATAAGCAAAGAAGGGATCGGATTTTTCCTGCGAATTTATCCACCTGATCATTTCACGAAAAAACACATCAGTACAATAGCCCTGATATTTTTCCCTGCGCCCGTTATGCGTGTAGGTATCTTCGAAGTAATCGTTATTCCAGAAATCGGGCACTGCACCGATATGCGAAGAAGGAAACCAGAGCGTTTCCTGAAAACCGCGATCTTCCGGACGAAAGGGATAATTATCACCTAAATGCCACTTACCAAAGATACCGGTCCGATACCCGGCTGACTGAAACAGATCGGCCATCGTTTTCAGTTCGGGTCGCAAGAGCGTACGTCCGCTGCTGACATTCATCGCACCGTTCCGAAAGGCATCCAGGCCGGTCATCAGTTGCCCCCGCGTGGGAGTACACATGGGAGCGACATGAAAATCCGTCAGCCGAATACTCTCTGCAGCCAGTTGATCCAGATGCGGCGTTTTTAATATCGGATTACCGTGGCAGGAAAGTTCGCCGTATCCCTGGTCATCACTCATGATCAGAATCACATTGGGGCGCGAAGCAGCATCGATTGAATTAATCGACAAAAGCAGAATACAGATGATGAACGACAACCGCATGTGAAGTTTCCCCCAAAATGAAAGGAACCGCTGTCCGCATTCAATCGATGCAAAATTTGAAGTTACCGATATGGGTCTTGAACCCTTGATTGTATAATGAGCGTTTATCAGCATCAAACTCTGCTGCTTGAGAATATGCCGTTTTCAGATTCAATTTCAATCAACCGAGGAAGGAGAGATCCGATGACGACTCCCTATATCCCCAAAGGCTATCACACCATTACTCCCTACCTGCTTGTGGAAGGGGCAGCTGAAATGATCGAATTTCTGCAAACGGTGTTTGATGCCACCCCGAAACTCATTTCCCATCATGGTGATAAAATCGGTCACGCGGCACTGCAGATTGGTGACTCCATGCTCGAAGTAGCCGATGCCTGTGAGGAGTGGGGGCAGACTTCCGCCGCCATTCATCTGTATGTGCCCGACGTCGATGCAACTTATCAGAAAGCCCTGGATGCAGGTGCAACAAGTCTGCGTGAACCCGCCGACATGTTTTATGGAGAACGGGGCGCGTCAGTGAAAGATCCCTATGGTATCAGCTGGCACATCGCAACTCAGACTGAAGAGCTCACCACCGAAGAACTTCACCAGCGAGCAGAAGAGTTCAAAGCACAGCAGGCCCAGCAGCAACAATGACCCGCTCAGGCATCATCATCTGATACCGGAATATATTTGTTAAAGAGTTCCGCATAGTCCTCGCGAACCGGGCTGAATACATCCAGAACAACAGCAGGACCATCGACGGCAACTGCCTGATGAGGTGTATTGGGAGGAATAATAAACATGGCCCCTGCTTCAACAACCCGGACTTCGTCACCCATCGTCAGTTCCAGCTTGCCTTTGAGTAACATCCCCCCCTGCTCATGGGGGTGATGATGCAGGGGAACAATCGCGCCTTCCTCCATTTCCAGATAAGAGAGCATCAGATTTTCCCCGAAGGGAGTGCGCATTTTACATCCGGGAAGGACTTCGAGGGGCTTAACGGAATTGATATCGATGAATGGCATGTCGGAATCACTCCTGTATTCAATGGGACGCGGGATGCCTGCTGATTCTAGAGCGCATCACATTTAACCAAAGCGTCTGTCAATCTAATATACTCGGTCCAAATGGACCTGGAGACGCTATAGTAAAACTGGACACAGTCTAAAGACGGCTCTACTCTCAAAATAAAGAAATCACCAGGGAATTGATAGTCTGACGAACCTGCTGTACGCTTCCACTGTCATATCAGGCTGACAGAAAATTTGAATATCTCCCGCAGGACACACCCGATGTATGTACCTTCCTCGTTTGCAGAAACCGATTTGAACACGCTGCATCGATTTATCGAACAGCATAGTTTTGCGACTTTGGTCACTAAGGCAGAAGATCATTCAACAGCAAGCCATCTGCCTCTGTTACTGGACCGTTCAACGGGCGAATTCGGACAGCTGATCGGGCATCTGGCGAAAGCCAATCCTCAGGCAGATCAACTCTTAAACGGAAGCCTGCTGGCGATCTTTCACGGCCCGCACGCTTACATATCGCCAACCTGGTATGAATCCGACCGCACCGTCCCGACCTGGAATTACCAGGCGGTACACGTTTATGGTTCCTGCACTATTGAGAGTGATCCAGCACAGCTGAAACAGATTCTCGATCAGTATGTTGCCTTCTATGAAGCAGCTCAACCAGTGCCATGGTCAATACCTGATTCGGACATTGATTTTGTGGATTCTTTATTACCGGCGATTGTCGGCTTCAGAATACAGATTGAGCGAATTGAAGGAAAATTCAAACTCAATCAGAACCATTCGGCAGAACGCCAGCAGAAAGTAATCGATGCACTTCTACGCCAGACTGGTGAAAACGAAAGAGCCATCGCCGCCCGGATGCAGGCCAATCTGCATCAAAGTGGAAACGACTCCCCTTCCCGGTCTTAGCGTGCATATTCGACAGTGCGTGCTTCCCGCATGACGGTCACACGGATCTCTCCCGGATAGGTCAGCGTATCTTCAATTGCCTTGGCAATATCTTTACACATCTTTGCCGCTTCACGGTCATTGACCTGATCGGAATCGACAATCACCCGGACTTCACGCCCCGCCTGAATGGCATAGGTATGATCGACTCCCGGAAAACCGCAAACCAGTGTTTCCAGTTCTTCGAGACGACGGACATATTTTTCGAGCGTATCCCGCCGAGCACCGGGACGCGAGGCAGAACAGGCGTCTGCCGCAGCCACAAGTACTGTATAGATATAGTCGGGTCGAATATCATCATGATGGCCGGCAGCAGCATGCACCACTTCCTGAGATTCACCATAGCGTTTCAGTAACTGCGCCCCGACAGCAGGATGGCCTCCTTCCATCTCATGGTCAGCCGCTTTACCGATGTCATGAAACAGACCACATCGTCGGGCGATGGTCCCGTCCAGACCGAGCTGCTCTGCCATCATGCCGGTCAAAGCTGAGACTTCAATCGAATGCCGGAGCACGTTCTGGCTGTAACTGGTACGGAAATGCAGACGTCCCAGCAGATCGATCAGCTTGGGATTCACGCCGGAAATATTCACTTCCTGACAGGCATTCTGCCCCATCGTCTGAATATATTCTTCCAGCTCTTTCTGGGTCTCTTCGACCACTTCTTCGATTCGTGCAGGATGGATTCGTCCGTCGTTGACCAGTTTCTGCAATGACATTTTACCGATCTGGCGGCGGACATTATCAAAAGCGGAAACCACAACAACGCCGGGAGTGTCATCCACAATCACATCGACTCCGGTCGCTTTTTCAAAGGCACGGATGTTGCGTCCTTCACGCCCGATAATCCGCCCTTTCATTTCTTCTTCAGGCAGTTCAACTGTAGAAACCGTTGTTTCTGCGACGTGACCGGAAGCGAAGCGCTGCACCGCCATGCCAATCGTCTCGCGGGCGATTTTATCACAGGTCTGCTTCAACTCGTTCTGGTGCTTCATAATCAAAGCGCCCGTTTCGTTTTTCAGATCATTATCCAGTCGATCCAGCAGCATCTGGGAAGCGGTTTCCCGGTCCAGGCCACTGATCTTAAACAGTTCTTCCTGCTGTTTCTTCAGAGAACGCTCCAGTTCCTGCTCGCGTGCTTCCACCGCTTTGGAGCGGGCGGCGAGCTTGGACTGTGTGGTCTGAATCATCGCTTCTTTTTTCAGGAAATCAGCCTGCTGATCTTCCAGCGCATTTTCGCGTTTACTGAGTTTCTTTTCGACGGCCCAGAGCTCTTCGCGCTGTTTGTTGACTTCTTCTTCCAGCGCTTCGCGACGCTTGAGCAATTCCTCTTTGGCTTCCAGCTTCTGGCTTTTGAGCAGGTTTTCTGAATCGAGTTCAGCCTGTTTCAGAATCTGAGCATAAGACTGATAGGCAGACCCTCGGCGGATCCGGTCAATGAAATATCCAATGATGACCCCGACAATGAACGCCAGGGTCGCTCCGATTGCGACTTCGGTTAACATATTCCAGGTGCTTCCTATGCGCCTATAGTGAAAGCCCCTTTCCTGCCAGATACCATTTGGCGTTGGTATGCGACAGAGACAAAATTGT
>JAGQQP010000868.1 GCA_020426085.1 Planctomycetaceae bacterium
AGAAGGGGATTGTCGCGTCGGGTGTAATGCGCTGTCGTACTCCTGAATAACGGAAACTCAATCGAGGCCCACGATCCGGCTGCACACCAATCGAGACAGGTCGTGGATGCGAATGGATCGCGTGCTCTGCCGAGTGTAACGTCAACCGGAAATTCACAGGCTTCTCATGCGTCCATTCCGCCTGAAAATGCTTACCATCTGTACTCTTCCATTGTAACGAAACGTCCTCAGAATCAACGTCAATCTCGCGGACTTTGACATTTGTCGTCAATTCCAGCAGCACTTTCGACTGAGGCAATAATCTCACATTCCCCTCACTGGCGGAGAAATGTGACACAAATGGTTCTGAGAGCCGGGGATGCGTCGCCTGCAGCTTCAAATCGGTAATCCGCGGACGATCGATGGGAACAATCTCAAATGGTTCCGATTCGCCATCACCGCCCCAGGCATATGCCTGAACCGGCAGCTGCAGCGGGGGTACTTCATAACGAAAATCCCCCTCCTGGAAACGGTTCATTGTGATGGTTTCACTGTTTCCCTCTTCTCCCGTCAGATACAGCCAGACACTTTCCGTCGGTTCTTCCTGATCTTCGACGAGAACCTGCAACGCCCCCGATTCCCCGCGCGGGATGACCCACTGGCCGTCTTTCAGTCCAACGACCGTCAAACGCGTATTGCGAGGCCAGGGCGCATTCGATCCTGCGAACCACCGCTGACTCCAGAGCCGACTCGCTTCGGGAACGGCAATGCCAAAACCAACGGGGATCAGAATCACCGCCAGCAGGATCAACAGGCAATTACGGGTATGCCGGGAATCAATCACTTCCTGAAAAGGATACTGACTGAGGGACTGATAGTTCGACTGCACCGCCTGTTCAATCATCGGCTGTGACTGTTCGGACTGATTCAGATGACTCGGCAGCTGAAGCACGCTGGCAACGCGCGGCGCCAGCGCCTGTTGAGGAATCACTTTTTGGGAACGATCGATCAGATTCGCAATTTCAATGGGTGACAGTGAAACCCGCAGAGGCAGATAGACATACCGATAGATCAGATAACCCACCACCGCGCCGCAGACCAGCAGATACAGCATGCGGGCTACCAGGCTCAACTCTAGCCACCAGTCGAACAGGAGAGACAAACCCGCCAGCCCCAGCAGCGCAGCGAGAATTCGCACCGTCGCTTCCAGCAGAGTATGTCGGCGCAAAGAGACCCCGACGCGTTCCAGTTTCCCGGAAATCGTCTGCTGCAGCGCCTCGAATTTCTCAGATCGTGGCGTGGGGGACATCAGTTACTGACTCCTTCTGTTCCATAAGATTGCATCTAAATCAGTCGACACCATTTTCTCAAAATCCATTCTGTCACCAGCAAACCAAATATCAGAATATAAAACAGGGGTGCATCCCAGATCTCCTGGCGTTCTTCCAGCAGGCGGGACACCTGTTTGATTTTAAATGCATTCACGATTCCTTCAGACTCCGCAAGATCATACACGCGACCTCCCGTCGAAACCGCCATCGTCTGCAGAAACGCTTCGTCCAACGTCGGGTTTTCCAGTTCCTTGTTCGGAAACTCAACTTTAATCGGCAGGGTCGCTGCTTTAACAGTGGCACCTGCCGCTTCGTCTCCCAGCCAGACTCTCACAAAATAAGTCCCGGGCTGCGTGACCGGAAACGTCGTAGAAAACTCACCCGCTTTGTTTCCCGGCGTCAGTGTCAGAGGAATCGGCTGATCATCGCCGCGTTCGACATCACCGTACAGCCGCTGTAAGCCGGGTTCCATCTGCGATTCATCCAGGAAGCGGGCAATGATTTTTGCCTGACCGCCCGGCTGGTAAGAAGCCTGTGGCGTCGA
>JAGQQP010000869.1 GCA_020426085.1 Planctomycetaceae bacterium
TCAGCCTGGTCGCTGTTTTCGCCTACCTGGGACTGATGCGTCACTATCAGAAACAACGAGTTTCTCAGCAGACGCTGAATACACGTCGCACTTTTTTAAGAGGTGGCATCGGGACAGCCGCCTTTCTACTTGTGGCGCTCCTGGTTTTGTGGCCTTACCAGAGACGGATCTTCGCAGAAATTTCTGAACCGCTACCCGCGGTGGCTGAGAACATCCCGGTTACTGCAGTCTTCCTGTTTGATACCAGTCTCAGTATGGATTATCGGCAGGACAGCCTCTCTCGCCTGGATCAGGCCAGAACAATCGCTGATGAGCATTTAAGCAACCTGCCCGCTCAAAGCAGGGTCTCTGTCATGCATAGCAGCAGCGAAGATAACTTTCCCTTCCAGTCCGATCTGACAGCAGTCCAGTCCCGAATCAAATCACTGAAAACATCCGCATTCTCCCTGTATCTGGACGATCGCCTCCGCGCCGCGATCAACCGACAGGAGGAAGATTTCAAGCGCAGCCAGTCAGCACAACAACCCGATGGACCTCAATCTGCTGGAACAGATCAGTTTGTCCGGGAGATTTATATTTACACAGATCTGGCCCGTTCCGCCTGGAGAAGCCAGCCAACCCAATCGATCAAACAACAGCTGGAACGGCTCAAATGGCTGGGCATTTATGTGATTGACGTTGGTGTGACCAACCCAAAAAACATCGGTATCTCACACATCAGTCTCTCACGCGAATCCATCACCCTGGGCAATTCCGTAACGGTCAAAGCGGAAATTGTGAGTTCAGGAATCACAACAGAAAATACAACCCTGGAACTTTTTACGCAAAATGAGAAAGGTCAGTTAATCAAACGCGACCAGCGTCTCCTGTCTACCACCGGTGCGCCTGATGCAAATTCCGATTCCCAGTCTGCAACAAAATCAAATCAGGAAACACAGCTGGAAATGAGTCTGGCCAATATCAGCCAGAAAACCACACAAGGCGAGCTTCGGCTCACCTCTTCAGATCCGTACCTTCCAGACGATGTCCGCTATTTTACGATTCTGGCGGAACCGCCTCCAGAAATTTTAATCGTCAGTCCCGATCCCGCTTCTGCCCAACTCTGGCAGGCAGCATTGGCACCGGAGAAACTTGTCGCATTAAAGAAAAATCGCTACCTCTGTAACGTCGTTTCGCTCAACGAACTGGAGTCGACACCACTGGAACAATTCGCAGCCGTCTATCTGATGAACGTCACCGCGCTGCCCCCCACCGCCTGGCGATTGTGTGCTGAGTACGCAGAGAATGGTGGCGGAATCTGCTTCATTCTGGGAAGTGACGGGGACGCGCCCGAATCGATGATCGTCTCCTTCAATTCACTGGCTGCACAAAAACTACTCCCTCTGGAATTACTGGGCTCTCTCAAATTCATCCCTCCTGAATTTCTCGATCTGGAAAATAATCCACATTCGCTGTTTGAATATTTTCAGGAACTGGGGGGAACGGGAGAACTTTCAACAATGGAAGTCTCCCGCTACTGGCGCGTCGAACCGACCGACAAAGGACAGGTGATCGCAACTTATACCGACTCCAGAAATTCCCCCGCGATCATCGAACGCAACCTGGGGCAGGGGAAAGTCGTCGTACTCACGACCGGTGTCGATTCGGCTGGCTGGAGTCAGCTTCTGTACGCACGCTGGTCTTATCTGGCGTTCGCAGATCAGTTAACCCGCTACCTGATTCACACACGATCAAATCGTGCGAATTATCTTGCTGGTGAAATTGCCAGTTATCAATGGCCTGCGTCTGCCATCGAACCCGAAACCTTCCTGTTGAGGACCCCCGATTTAAAACAACTGCTAATTCAGGTGAAA
>JAGQQP010000870.1 GCA_020426085.1 Planctomycetaceae bacterium
ACTCCTGATTACCGAACTGCAAAACCAGGATCCGACTGAACCCCTGGGGAACGAAGAGTTGCTGGCACAGATCTCCAGTATGCGGGAACTGCAGTCGAATATTGAGTTATCAGACACCTTGAAAGAAATCACGACAGGACAGTCGCTGACACAGGCAGCTGCTTTGATTGGAAAAGAAGTCGAAGGGCAGGAGGGTGAGCAAAACCCGGTTGCGGGAATTGTGGACCGGGCTTTTGTCCGTGATGGGAAGTCGTATGTCGGCATCGGTGCTTTTGAATTACCGGTGTCTGCCATCAGCAGTGTGCAGGAAGCTGCAAGTGTAGAGTAGTAATGTGTTTACGGTTATTGAGTTATGAGTCGCCACTCTGTAACGGAGTCATTCTTAAAAAAAATCGTATGAATTGTTTCCGTTTAGACGATATTCAGAACAGGGAACAGCTCCAGCAGGACTGAAGCTGCGCTCTGGAACCAATGGATTAGGTTTTACCTGGTTGATTCAACCGAGGAGTAGTCATGGGATTGACATCTGCATTAAATACATCGTTGGGTGGTTTAACACTGAATGAAACCAGCATCGATGTACTGGGTAACAATATTGCCAACGCAGGTACGAACGGCTTTAAAGCTTCCAACGTGCTGTTTACCACTCAGCTGGCCCGTACCTTAAGTGTGGGGTCACGCCCGACGACCAGTAATGGTGGTACGAACCCCCGTCAGGTCGGTCTGGGGGCCTTGAGTGCTTCAATCCGCAAAGACTTTACACAGGGAAGTGTGACCAACAGTACCAGTCCTTCCGACCTCGCGATCCAGGGGGATGGTTTTTTTATTCTCGATGGACCGGATGGCCAGGTTTTCTCTCGTAATGGTAACTTCGAGTTAAACAGTCAGAGCCTGTTAACCAACCAGAGCGGTTTTAAAGTTCAGGGATACGGCGTCGATGAAGACTTTAATCTGGTTACCACGACTTTGACGGACATTGAAATTCCCCTGGGGGATTTGAACGTCGCTCAGGCCACGCAGAACGTGCAAATTGGTGGTGCCTTGTTGCCAACGGGAGTCATCGGAACGCAGGGATCAGTCCTGACAACAGCCGACCTGACGGATGCAGGAAATGCAAACGCTGCCATTACCGGGACGACACTGTTAACCGATGTCGAAGCGACCATTGGAACGCCTTTGTTTACTGTGGGTGAAACACTGGAATTTACACCCAACAAGGGAGGTCGTTCGCTCGATCCAATGACACTGCTGGTGACTGCGACCACGACAGCAGCCGACTTTGCCGACTTTCTGGATCGGACACTGGGTATTCAGAATGGCAACGGTATTCCGAATGACGCAACTACGGGAACGCAGCCTGGGGTGACCATTACGGGAACGGGGGGATTTCAAATCGTCGGTAATACAGGCACGGTGAATGACATCTCTGTCACAATTGGTAACATCACTTCCGATGGTGCAACGGTTTCTCTGCCATTTACCAAGTCACAAACCTCCAACGGTGAAAGTGCCATCACTGACTTCGTCATCTTTGACTCACTTGGTGAGCCTGTGACTATGAAGATGACCAGTGTGCTGGAGTCTCAATCGTCTAACAATACGGTTTTCCGTTACTTCCTGGAAAGTGCTGATGATAACGATGGAGACGTCGCCGTCTCTAACGGAACCATTACCTTTGACAGTAACGGGAATGTGACCAACTATACGCCTAATACATTTGGAATCAGTCGCGTTAATACGGCTGCCGATGAAATGGATGTAACACTCGATCTGTCAAATATTTCTGGTATTTCTTCAGCGAGTGCCGGTAGTACATTGAAACTGACTCTGCAGGATGGTTCCGATCCG
>JAGQQP010000871.1 GCA_020426085.1 Planctomycetaceae bacterium
CCAGACAACTGTAGATCGTGGTACTTTTACCAGAGCCAACCGGGCCTACACTCAGAATCATCCCATACGGAGCCTGGCAGTAATTCGTGATCTCGTTGGTTTGTTTTTCGCTGAGGCCAAGTTCACTGAAATGGGTAAAGCGGTTATGGTCAGGCATAAGTCTCAGTACAAGTCGTTCGCCATGAATTGTAGGACCTGATCCGACTCGAATATCTCGGCGATTCTGTAGAGTCTGGTTGTTGATATGGCCATCTTGTGCCAGTCGCCTCTCAGTGATATCCATATTAGCAGCTAATTTGAGCCGGGAAATGACGGAAGCAGCTGCCTCTTTGGGTAACTGTATTATGTCATGAAGCATACCATCGACACGCAGCCGGAGTCGCAAACCATCCTCCAGAGGGTCCAGGTGGATATCCGTTGCCTGTAACTGAAATGCTCTTTCCATTAATAAATCAACAAGTGGTCCTGGGCCTACAACATCAACCAGTTCTCTCAGTTCTGCCTGGAGTGCCTGCTGTCGTCCTTCATTTTTATTTTCGGGTTTTGCTGTTGAATCTGACATAGCTCAACTCTTTCTGTCCTGACATATGATATTCAATAGGGTGTCTGGTGAATCTCTATTGTGATAATTCCGGGTTCAAATCAACTTGAATAAACCAAGTCCGCCTACAATGAGACTGCAGATAAGAACGATTACGCCCAATATCCGTAAATTTTTTCTACGATCAGTGAGTGCAGTTGCTCCTAAAAGGATACCCGCGACTGAAAACGATATGGTGGCCGCTAACGCCACTTTAGGATCTAGATTGAGTGAGTCACTCACATATAATGCAAAACAGGTAGCAGCAGAGAGGACTGCTACAATACCCAGGAGAATTGGCATGGAGAACGTTCGTCTGCGCTCTATCCGTTCCTGTTTCATAGCTTGATTCAAGTGATCAATCGCTTCTGCTTCTGTGGGGACAATGCACCAGACCTTTTTCAATCCGGAAATATTAAGTACTTCCTCAACCATTTCATTTTGATTGAGAATGGCGGTATTCCCACCCTGCTCATCAACCAGTTTCCAGACTTGAATGACGACAGCGACCAGGGAACTGCTGATATAGCTCAATTTTGACAAGTCGATAATTACAGTAGGATTTTTCTCCTGTTTCAATACAGTCAGCAGGGAATCGCCCAGCGATTCCAACTCGTTCCAGGCTGAATCATTTAGATCAGGCATTAACTGGATTTTGAGGTGTTTGTTAACGTTTGTAATATTGTAAGGGACTTCTTGGGTAGCCATTTAAACCAATCTCCAACTAATCTCGATACATGATGCATCTGAGGGCCCAGCATTAGATTTATGTTTTATTCAGTGAGCACTGGTTTGGTCGTACTTTAGGAATTTCAGCAATTATTCATAGGCTCTAGTTCAAAATACCAATGCAGCTCGAATTTACCTATCGAAATTTGGACCAAAGTGCAGGATTTACTAAGTATTTTAATGGAAACAAGTTCGCTTCATCACTTGTTAATACAATCAAATAAGCATCTTTATAGTCACTAGATCAGATAGTGGTTAAAAGATCACGTTGTGGTGTGTCAATTCACCCTTTCACAACATTACCAGAATCGCATCGACAAAATGAAATCTTCACCGGGAACTAAAATTGAATATTAGAAGTTGCTGTTATGTCAAGTTTTCTGAAGGTAGGGGTTGTGTCTGCAGGCCATGTTAGAAAGGTCAAACAGTTAAATACCAGACAGTTAGCTTAAATTCAGTTTGACTATGCTTTTTATGCATATTTATAATTAGGAAATAACCGATTTCACAAAATAGGTTGTTTTTGCGCACAGATT
>JAGQQP010000872.1 GCA_020426085.1 Planctomycetaceae bacterium
GATTGCGGCTCCAGAGAATCTGCCCCGTTTTCCCGTCGATGCTGATTAAATCATTGTCGACATGCACCACATTCAGAAACGAGTCGCTGACATAAAAATCATTCTGGGGAGATCGTCTGCGGGGCGTCGTGTAGGAGAAATTGAAGTAGTAGCGCTCCTGATCTTTGAAGCCAATAAATTTATTGAGGCTTTTCAGGTATTCATCGGGGATGATCGATTCGATGATCGTTTCACCAGTTTCCACATTGAGAATCCGCAGCCGATTTGGAGGCAGCAGGATGGCAAGTTCCGTCTCAGAGATCTGAGTTGAGAAGCCTGTGTTCGAAACCGGTTCGTCAAGCAGGTGCTGATCAGTCAGCGGGTCCCAGAGGCGAACACGTTTTTCTGTGGTCGATGTTGTTTCGTAGAACAGCTTGCGGCCGAAGACGTGGCGGGACCGGCTGTTCAAATCCAGCTCGCCTTTTCGAATCAGTTCGCCGGTAATCGTGCTATAGACGTCGTAGTTTGTACGATTAATGTTAAAGGCAACCAGCGCCTGCTGATCACCGATCAGCCCTTTGCTGGAATCACTGAGGAAGCCCGATTTGGAAGGGATATTCCTGCGTTCCCACAAGACTTTCCCGGTGGCTGGATTTAATCCGAACAGGCGGTTATCCCACTGGAAAACACAGACTCGCGGCCCGGAAGGACCAACGTAAAAGAGCGATTGTGAGGTGTTTAAGTCCTCAAATTCCTGCGTCCAGAGTGGCGTCGAAATCTCTTCATCCAGTTGCAGCAGCGAGACTCCATGAATCTTGCGCGTGCTGCCTAGTGGAATGAAATGACCGACTCGAGTGTTCTGTGAATGATAAGGGTAGGATATGCGATCTGAAACTTCGATCTTTCCAATCGTCAGTCCAGCGTGCTTGTTGATTACATGCAGTTGTCCGCCGGATTTCAGCAGCAGTTGAGAGATTTCCGGCGGTGGCAGAAACTTCCGCTCATAATTTTTATATGTGTTTCTGGTTTCCGGTGGAGGTGTTCCCAGGTCGCTCTGCCTGATGATCAGGTGTGAGACCTCCCGTTGCAGAGGCTGCATCGCCTGGAAGATGGTCCAGGTCTGTGAGCCTCGATCAAAGCGGTTGACATACTGCTTACCTGTGATGCCGGTATCCAGGGTGACTTGAGCATATTTCTTGTCAAGCTCTTCGAGTAATGCAGCTGCTTCATGAGGCAGCCCTGCTGTCTGCCAGAGTTCCAGCAGTTCGTAAGTGGCGTTGGCTGCGATTTGCTCATCGGGATCACTGCGGTTGAGCATCAGCAGAAATTCTGCCTGTTGGATCTGCCCCCGTTCGGTCAGTCGGGCAGCCAGGGTACTGCGGACTTCGACTGCCTGTGACCAGCTACCGTAGGTATCGAGAAATGCCTGTAATGCAGGGATGGAACCATCTTTCAAAGCTGCCTGTTGATCATCTGTGATTGTTGCCTCCAACGCTTCTCGGTCTATTCGATCTGCTTTCGCAGTCACTTTTTCCATCAGACCGGCGATCAGACTTTTGGTGGTAACCAGGTGATCGGTGTCCCCTGCCATTGCCAGCGGATGCTTGACTTCAATTTTCTTAAATTCCTCGGCGACCTCCATCAGAGCCTGATAGTTTTCCTGTTCCAGCAGATACCGTGATTTGCGTGAAAGGTAGCGTCCGCGTTCCTGCGGAGTGGTGGCCAGTCGTTCGAGTTTCGCGAGGATCTGAAATTCATCCTGAGTCGATTGATTCAATTCGGCATAGAGCAGTTCCCGCAGGAGGGCTTCAGAACGTGTTTTCACGTTGGCAGTCGTCGAGATCGAGAGGAGTGT
>JAGQQP010000873.1 GCA_020426085.1 Planctomycetaceae bacterium
CATCGTCCCAGGTTAGCCACCGCAGCTCCCCGATCCTCATTCCGGTCTCTGCCAGAAACTCAAACAAGCAACGGTGGAGTTTGGAGCAGGACTTTAGAATCTGGTCTACTTCCTCCTGATTCCAGAATGGTTGTGGCTCTGTTTTGGGTTCTGTGAGTCGCAAGCCTTCCAGTGGATCTTCGTAGATCATGCGACGCGTTTTGGCAAAGAGCAACAGCCGGCGTATGACTCCTACCTCGGTATGAATCGTCTTGGGTTTCGCTCCCTGCTGTTTCCGATACTGCCGGTAGGCATCAACAAATCGAATGTCAAGTTGCTCTAGCCTGTAGAGATTTAGAGTTTCTGCAAACTTAGCAACGCCTCGCAAGACTTGTCTGTATTTAGTGATCGTCTTTAGACGCAGGTTTTCTGCTTCGCAGCTTTGCATTAGCGCTTCTATCGCATCAGTGATCATAACTGGTTCGGAAGAAACAGCTTTCTTCGTGTCTCCTTCTAAATATTGCCGCTCAAGCTCGAGTGCTTTAGAGCGAGCTTCCTTCTTGTTTGTAGTTTTGAGAGATTTGCGCTTTTGTTTTCCGCGAATCTGCGCATTTAAATACCAGACACTATTTCGCAAGAATATTGACGTGTGAACACCAACCTTTTCTTTATTGATATTGACGTTGTTTTTTCTCATTGTTCATACTCCTTTATTCAGGACTTTGAGCAGTAACCTATCGCGAAAAAAACGCAAATGCTTGCCGACGCGTTGAACACAGCCCGTCAGCTTGCCTTCTGATTTCCACTGGTAGATGGTGGCCTTGGGAACTCTTAAGAGTTCTGCAGCTTGATCGACTGTTAGTAGCGGTGGGTACTTGCTGGCCCATTCACCCGTAGAAAATGCCTGTGTTACTTCTTGCTGCGTGATTTTGAGATTTTTTCTCAAATTCATGTCGGACCTCCTGCTCTTGGGTTTAGAAGCGGGGGATCAGGCACCACAAAAAATATGGGCATCCTCTGGCATGGTGATTTCCGGACGGTATTTTTTTGAAAAATCGGTTTTCGGGCAGAAGACAATGCCCGTAAGTGACTTAAATGAGAAAGGTTACGATTGATATGGTTTCCAGAAATATTAAAGAATCGCCCCACGGCACTGTCCGAATTGAGCTTCCATCCAGTCACAGTGAAATAACCCCTGGATTAGAGAGGGCTCGTGAAGTAGCAGCAGGTAGGCATATTTACCGATGGCTTCCATCGGAAAATATGAGAAGTGAGTTACCAGAGGATTTTGAGCTGAAATTCGACTGCCTGACAGGACCAGACAATGTACGGCGTTTTTATCCGACAACAGATAGTGAATCACTCATCAGTTGGCTCTTCAGTGGAGGGCTTGCGATCCTGGCCACCAATCACGGCGTTAAAAATGAGCTGTTGGGCACCTATAAGATGATGTTTCAGCTGTTTCAAAAACTGCGCAAGCTTAATAATCATCAACAGAGAAACTTCCAGGGCATTAAAGATCTCTATATAAAAAAATCGGGACGTTCTGAGACAAACAAGCGAAGTGTTTTGCCTGACACGCTTGGCATGGGGTCCGATTCTATCGATCTGCCTTGGGGAATTAATAAACTAAAAACAAAGGGAGAGGAACTGGCAAAAGCATATGGAATTCAGAAACCAAGCATGAACCAGACAATCGAATATGGATTGTTTGCTGCAGCCAAGAAGCAGCCCCTTCATATTGAAGAGCCAGAGGAAATCAAGAGCTTGATACGAATCGCTCTCTACAACGAACTCAATACGGGAGACTGTGATCCCCAGACTACAGACTGGATTGAAGGAGAGATACTTGAT
>JAGQQP010000874.1 GCA_020426085.1 Planctomycetaceae bacterium
CCTCTCGACTGTCTGTATGATACGCGAAAGGAGATCGACGGCAAATTCCGGATCTGAGAATTGATGAGAAAGACCGGGAAAGAATCACTTTGATCGATGGTCAGTCAGCAGTGCTGTCTGTTTGTAATTTCTCTGACAGAATCATGAACTGGATCTTTCGAACCCGGACATCTTCCATTCCTGTCAGTATAACGGGATCCAGAGTTTTGCGAAAATTGAAACGGAATCGCGGTTCGAGGATCACTGCCAGCCGTTTCATCCCGAAAGAGAAACTACCTGGTAATCCTGAACCGCGAAACACAGGGACCAAACTCTCATCACTCAGTTCTGAATCAGCTGATTCAGGTCTGCTCGTTTACTGCACCAGAGCGGCGGCGGCAAAAGCGCCTTCGACAACTCCTTCGGTTACACGTAAATCCGTGTTTGGTCTTAAAAAACTATCATAGGTGTAAGATTTTTTAATCTTCACATAAGTGTTTTTATCGCCTCCCCAATGGGAATCAATCACCTCACACACTGCCCAGCCGACAACATGAAATTCCACACCGCTCCCGTTCCCCATCACAGAATCAAATATGGGAATCAACTTCGTCTTACCTTCTGCTCTGACAACGGCAGACCTCATTCCGGTTGAGATTCCCGGGTCGCCATTCAGATACATTGGACGCGAACTGTCGATATATTCGGTCGAATCATTTCGCCCTTCAGCAGCAAGTGCATCCAAATCTCCCTGGCGTAACCCGACATCAATCTGGTCCCGGATATCAGAAGTACTGTTATAAGGCTTGCCGATATCACAGGTCCCCCAGTTACCGGGGATTTCTGCTCCGATATTATCTTCCAGTCTGCCATCACCATAAATGGTCCAGATCTCGCCGACCTCTGTAGCATCCCATTCTGCTTTGGGAATCGTGAAAGGCATGACCCCGACACCAGGCGCGAGCAGACTCCCTTTCTGCAGGATTGCCGTTGAAGTGGCATTTAAGTCCGATTCATTAATTCCCAGCAAACGGGCGAAAAACAAGGAAACCGGAGAGTTGGCCTGTTTGTCAAAGCGGAGCGTCACCCGCACCGTGTCAAAGGTACCCCAGTCGACAATGGTAAAATTGTCATACACGCTTTCCGGGTCGTAGCGTCCAATCTGAATATCAGCATCGAGCACCTGGAAGTTTTCAATTTCCTGGATATTCAAATCGGCATACTGACGCAGAGTGGCCCGCACTTTCGCCAGGTCCTGTATGCCATTGGCATCGGGAACCAGATCCCGCACCGCCGCCAGCACAGCAGCGTCGGCAGCACGCTGCAGATCCGCCCGCTTCTTCAGCAGATATCCATAGTCCACAGCAAACGCCACCATGCCCAGCAGGGGCACCAGTAAAATCGCAGTAAACACTGCGATGGCCCCCCGGCGTTCACTTTGTTGTCTCATTCCTGAATGGTTTACACACCTTCGATCCGGCATCGGCTTTCCCCTCGATAGACAGTGATGTTAGACTGTGTCCAGTTTTATTGTAGCGTCTCCAGGTCCATTTGGACCGAGTCTATTAGATTGATAATCGCTATGGTTAAATGTGTTGCGTTCTAGAATTCCTGTTGATGAAATGATTACTCACGACGCATGACTGTAGTCGTTTCGATGGAAACACCATTCAGCCCGGCAAAACCAGACAGCCAGCGTACGGAATTGAATTGAAAGATGACTTGAACGGAAACCGCAGAACCGGAGGGAATCGTTTCAAGATTTCCATTGGGGATTGAAGCATCTATAGAATCGCGAATATTCACAGTCAATGCACTGCCGATTTCACCGGAAGCCATATTGGG
>JAGQQP010000875.1 GCA_020426085.1 Planctomycetaceae bacterium
AAAGAAAACATACCTGGTCGCAGGTTTCAGAGAAAGCTCTGGATACAGATAAACCAGAGTTGTGTTATAGCAATGTAACTCGTGATCTTTTAAATTTTGAGACTCCAGATAATCTCGCACAGCGGCCAGATCTTCCCAGTCCACTTGAACCATTAAGGCCATTTTTGCCTTGAGATGCAAATCACTGGAATGGGAGACACAGGTCTGCCAGAGTTGGATCCGATCTGGTTTGAAATTCGGAAACGAGAGTACCGCCAGAATCGCAAACACGGCCATTCCTGTTTTCCAGCCCCAGCTGAAAGCCCGTTGTTGAACGCGATTACTCACAGAAACACCGATCAACGCAATCGCCAGCAGGTGGGAAGGGGGGTGCACATAATCAAACAGATGCTGAAAGGCACAAGATTGAAAAAGCCACCCCAGGTACATTAACGATAACAGCAGCGAGTCACGCTGCACCGTTTCCAGCGGTGCTTTACTTTTGTTCCAAGAATTAATACACTGCCAGATTGTCGAGAGAGCCAGCGGGACCGCAATCAGGTGCAGCAGAAACCAGGGATAAAACCGGTAGAGAAACTGCATAAATCGCAGTGTATTCCAGCCTGCCTTGCGGGACTCAACATATTCCGGATTCCAATTGGTAAATGTATCGTAGAACCAGGGCCAGGCCCCTGTCTGCCACATCCAGATGATGCCGACTGCGCCCAGAACCAGGCCCCCCAGCAGTAATCCGGAAAAATCCACCAGCAGTTTGCGAGGCTGTCTCATTAAGAATAATGAGCCAAACCAGACACACAGAGCAGGTACCGCCACGAACGGTTTAATCCAGAACGCCGTCGCCCAGCACAAACCTTCCAGAAATGCCCAGCGCCAGACAGTCGACTTTGAGATTTCAGAGTCAGCCTGCTGACTTTTAAGAATGCGATCTATCTGCCTCCGCCGTAACCAGAGTGCGGTTAACGCCGGAAAAAGAATGATGGTGTCTCGCTGGAAGTGACACCATTCCGTAAGAGAAAAATAGAACGCGAACAGCGTGATTCCGATCCAGAGCATACCGGTCACAGAGATCTGGTTCCGGCGATTCCAGAACATCAGCAGTAACACACTGCCACTGAAGTTAACCAGGTCAACCAGACGCAGGGCATCAGAACTCTTACCGATGATCGGACGGACCAGCATATGCAGCCACATGATACCCGGCATATTGGTCTCAAACACGTCTTTATATAACGTTCCGCCATTGCGTACCGTCTCTGCCTGCAGATCGTAAAACACAACATCCGTCGCGAGCGGCATCCTTATAAACATTGGTACACACAACGTCAATAATGCGATCAAGACAAACGCAGCAATCCACGCCGAGAGTGTGAACTGTTTGACTGACTGATCTACCACCGCAATTACTCCACATTTTTACACTTATTCAACTCAATTTACCCGCCACAGACCAACACTATAGACAGAATAAGCAGTACAGGTAAAATAGATATGTTTTAATTCCGTCATTTTATGCAATTTCGTGGGAATCCTGCGGAGTTGTCCTGATTGCACTGATATCCTGACTCTCTCTGTATTTCAGGGCCGCTACTGCTATCGAGCATTGAATTTACATTTATTAAACACCACCTGACTCCAAATAAATAAAAGAAACAACGTGGACCCGGGACACCTGTCTGAATTAATCGAACTGGAAGAATGCTATTGGTGGCATGTCGCCAAACGCAAACTGGTGATTGATATACTGCGCAGGGAATATCCGGCTCCTGGAATTTTAATCGAGGGGGGGATCGGCTCCGCCAGAAAT
>JAGQQP010000876.1 GCA_020426085.1 Planctomycetaceae bacterium
GAAGACCGGTGCTCTATCCAGTTGAGCTACGGGTGCCTGTCAGAATAATGGACTATTCTGTTGAAATTCAGGTTCCCCCAATCATTGGAATGTTCCTGAATATTGCGATTGCCTGCCTGTGTACTGCAGGTGCAACCTGTTGCCACTGTTTATGTTACTAAAATATGAAACAGATGCAACTGTTGCGGAACGCGATTCTAGCATTCCACGCATAAAATACAAGTCGCTCTGCATCGAGAAACTCAATCCCCAGATTTTGTCTGTGATTGACTGCTTTCTTACCGCTCTCTTTTTCCGACTCCCTCTCAATGCTGCTTGACTATCTGAGCCTTTTCGGTTGTGATGGTTGAATTACGAAAGAAAGTTAAGCTGGTGCAAGTCCATCTGATGGAATTGCATTTTAAGAGTGAATAGCTGTTTTCAAAACGGTTACCTTCCCGCCCCATGATCTGATTTAAAGAGAGGTCCTGCCTGCTATGAAACGTTCTCTTACTACTGCTGGATATTCGATATTGTCATTGGTTTTCGTACTCTTGATCAGCTCCGTTTCCGTGTTGGCGGGACAGGAAAAAGGGGATAACCAGAGCAAAGCCAGACTGGCAGGGGCTCGCCCTGTGATTCATGCCATCAATTATGAATCCATTCAACAGGCGCTGGATGCTGTTCCTGCGGAAGGAGGAGTCGTCATGCTGCCTCCCGGAAAATTTGAGATTGATGAGCCACTGGTAATCACCAAAGGGGATGTACTGCTGATGGGCTCTGGTTCTGCAACACATATTCATAATAAGAATGAAGAGGGTAAGGATGCGATCCAGATTCATCCACCCGCAGATATGAAGCTTCCCGATGGTAAAAAGGATCCCAAACCGCGGATCTGGCGCGTGCAGTTACAGAACTTTCGTGTGACGGGAACTGAAAAAAGTGGTAAAGGCATCAATGCCAAATGGGTTCAGGAAATTTATATTCATGGCGTCACCTGCAGCTATCATGGCGGCGATGGAATCTTTCTGGATTTCTGCTTTGAAGATCCCCGTGTGTCCGATTGTCTGATTACTTATAACAAAGCAACAGGACTGAATACGGTAGGCTGTCACGATATTGTCGTGTCAGCGAATCATTTTGAAGAGAACCTGGATGCGCTGAAATGTGCCGATGGATTCAATCTGTGCATGAGCGGCAACAATCTGGATGACCATCTTCGTGATGGTGTGATCATTGAAAATACCTATGGCTCGATCGTCTGTGCCAACATGATTGAAGAATGCCAGGGGAGTGCCATCATTCTGGACAATGAATGTTATGGTATCACCATGTCTGCCAACGTGATCGCACATAATGGCAAAGGCATCATTCTGAAAGATGCGCACGGCTGTGCCGTCAGTGCAAACACATTTACGTTGCTGGCTGAGGATGCACTCTGGATCGGACCCAAGTCGGGGCGGATCACGGTGACAGGTAATAATTTCTCCAACAGCTATATCGGGAACGGGCAGGTTAAACGCCGCACGAATGATCTGAAAGCCGCCGGCCTGACGCTCGATAAAACCCGTGGCGTCACTGTTTCCGGAAACCTGTTCTCATCAGTTCGTCCCAAAGCAGTGGAGGTCATTGAGCCGACGTCACACGTGATATTCGGGAACAATCTGTTGATTGACGTCGAATCGGATCATGAAAAACTGACTGATTCCCTTATCAAAAATACGCTGATCGCTCCCGCGGAATCTGTTAAATCAGAAGCGAAATCTTCTGAGAAATAGTCGGATTTCAGTTT
>JAGQQP010000877.1 GCA_020426085.1 Planctomycetaceae bacterium
ACTTTGGCGGCCAGTTCGAGAGTCGCCGTCACCAGAGCCTGTTGGGCCTGTTTCAATGTGCCGACATCTGCTTTAAATTCCGGCGAGACGGTTGATTTGATTTCCCGACGTATGATTTTCCAGGTCAACACCGACCGCGGTTCGTATGGTAAATCAAACTACCTGGCGGTCGTCGGTACCGACTGGGACGGCGACGGCCCGATCACCGGCACGACAACCCCAACCTACAAAGGTGCCTTCTACGGAAACTCCCGCAACAGTCTCCGTGATTTTACCGACGGTGCCAGCAACACGCTGCTCGCAGGAGAACGGACTACCGAAGGCGCTGCCAACGGCGGCATCTGGCTCGGTGCCCGGGGAACACGTTCCGACAATGGTCTGCGAACCTCTGCCAACGGTAACTTCCTGATCAACAATGCCGGCGCGACCGATGGTGCCGCCAGCAGTGCCCACGTCGGCGGTTGCCACTTCCTGTTCGGCGATGGACGCGTCAGCTTCCTGAGTGAAAACATCAGCTCACAAACTTATGAGTACCTCGGGCTGATCAATGACGGTAACGTCATCGGCGAATATTAAAACAGACAGGCATCCGGTTCATCGAACCTGATTCCCGCAAACTGCAGACGGCTGTTCGTAAAGAGCAGCCGTTTTTTTATGCGCATAAAAAAAGTGCGCCAGCCCTGTTCAGACTGACGCACCTGAAGAATCTGATCTGGTTAGAATTCCGCCGTCACATTTCGGCTTCCATTTCCATCAGCGGTTCAGTAATCGCATGGAGCGGCTGGCGTTTTTTGCCACGTTTTTTTGCCACCTGTCGTTTAAGGGTATGCGCGGCCCGTTTGATGGCGTGCGTAATCGCTGTGGAAATCCGCTCCTGGGTATCTTGAACAATCACGGGCGCACCCGATTGTGTATGGACGACGATTCGACACCGTTTACTGATCCCGCCTCGCGGGCCGTTGATGTCGGTTAGATAAATGCTGACAGTGCGAATCCAGTTATCAATCCGCTCGATTGCCTGGTCCCACTGAGTTTCGACAAATTCTTTCGTTTGAGCGCTGCAGTCAGTCTGCAGTGCGACACATTCGAAGTCATAGTTTCGCATCTAACTCTCCTCTGTGAAAAATAAAGTCACTCGGGTACTAGAGCGTATCGCAACTCGTCATCGCATCTCGATTTTAATAATCGGTCCTTCTGAACCGGGAGGTGCGACAGTCAAACTGGACACACTCGTAAGTCCATTTTATCTAACGCAGAATCGGGGACAATAAGATAATTAGAAATTATGAAGATGGAATAATTCTTATAATTTTTCTGTTCACATGCCCGGTTTTCTCAGATTTAAGACGGGAGAAATCAGAACAGAACAGAAGTTCTGCTATGCATCACAGAAAAAGATCAACGGATTATAATTCGTTGATTTATCACCACAAAATGTTCCCGCCATTCAACGAAACTGATTCAGTGAAACAGATCCAGTTGTCCGCAACAGACGTCTTTCATGATACACGCGAAATGAATTGTTTTCCGTGCATCATCTGGACGTGCGATTATTGCGGTCGTTCCATTTCGAATCGATCGGTGGTGCGGCAGTACCAGCTGGGCCGTGCCATTCTGCCAATGAGGCGCAGTTCTTCAGAACGAATACGCATCGTGTCTGCTTCCCAGTACTGATCCTGAATATGCACGCGCTTCACCAGACCGATGACCAGCCGGTTATCGCCAATCTGCAACGTCCCCCATTCGGCACACTCCAGACTCGCCG
>JAGQQP010000087.1 GCA_020426085.1 Planctomycetaceae bacterium
CCTCTGGTACTCGCTTTGAGCCTGATTGGCGTGTTATTAATCATGCCTCCTGCACTGGTCGCGTATAAACGGTCTACGACAACGAATTCTCCACGTATCCATATTGTTCCCGATATGGACTTCCAGCCTAAACTGAAAACTCAGAACACCACGAACATCTTCAGTGATGGTCGTGAAGTACGTCCGCATATTGAGGGAACCATTCCCCGCGGTCAGTTCAAAGATGATAATATTCCGTTCTATTATGGTCTGAAAGTACTGCCGGAAGATCAGGACGTCATCGCGATTAACCTGCAGGATGAACAGAAGCCTGCCGGCGAAAAACCCGCTGATGCCAAACCTGCCGCTGGTGCAGCCGCAGCGGCTCCAACTGAAGATCAGAAGCTGGCACAACTCCCCTGGGTCACGGAATTCCCCATGCCGGTCACAGATAAAATGATGGCTCGTGGTAAAGAGCGATATAAGATTTACTGTTCTGTCTGTCATGGACTGAGCGGCGAAGGCGACGGTCTGGTCTCACTGCGTGCGATGGAACTGCAGCAGGGAACCTGGATCCGACCCGCTTCTTATTATACTGACAATGTCCGCAATCAACCGGTGGGCCGACTGTTCCATACGATCAGCAACGGCGTTCGCAAGATGCCCGGTTATTCTGCTCAGATTCCTCCGGAAGACCGCTGGGCCATTGTCCTGTATCTGAGAGCATTGCAGAAGAGTCATCACACGGATGCTAAAGATCTCAGCAAAGAAGAAATGGAAAAGCTGCGAAGCACAAAATAAGTAAGTCGTCATTAGACACAACTTGTTGAATTTAATCTCGTTGTAAAAACAAGAAACGTTATGCAAACTTCACCTGATACTGACAAGAAGATTCCCGTTCAAACCCTGGCAGAGCTGGGTCCCCTCCCCATGAAAGTGGCGCTGGGCTGTTCCGCCCTGCTGCCAGTCTCTTTCCTGCTGGGAATGGTATTCACCAACGGGTGGGATCTGTTTGCTTTCTCATACCTGCAGAGTACGTTTTTCTGCCTGAGCATTTCACTGGGCGCTCTGTTCTTTGTGATGATTCAGCAGCTCACACGTGCCGGCTGGAGTGTGGTCTTACGCCGTCTGTCTGAGTTCATCTCCATGGGTGTGATTCCCCTGTCCGTACTGGTACTGCCGATCGTCCTCTTTACCCTGATGGGAAATGATACACTGTATCACTGGGCAAACAGCGAGACTGTTGCCAAGGATCATCTGCTGCATGCAAAATCTCCTTATCTGAATACCGGTTTCTTTGCATTGCGTTACCTGATTTACTTTGGTTCCTGGATTTTCCTGGCCCGATATTTCCTGGGGAAATCAGTTGCCCAGGATGAAACCGGCGATCCCGAGCTGACACTGCTTATGGAGCGTCGCAGCGGACCTGCGATTCTGCTGTATGCTTTCACACTGACATTTGCTGCCATCGACTTCATCATGTCTCTGGACGCACACTGGTTCAGTACGATCTTCGGCGTCTATTACTTTGCCGCTGGTCTGGTAGGCTTCTTCAGCTTCCTGGCGATCAGCCTGGTCTTTCTTCGCAGCAAAGGGTTGCTGCAGGAACCGGTTACCGTCGAACATCTGCATGATGTCGGTAAACTGCTGTTTGCCTTCAACTGCTTCTGGGCCTATATCGCGATTTCACAGTACCTGTTGATCTGGTACGCGAACATTCCGGAAGAAACCAGCTGGTTTCTGCCACGTCAGGAACAGGGTTGGGGCGTGGTCTCATTGATTCTGGTGATCGGACACTTTGCGATTCCCTTTGTGTTTTTCATGTCACGCTGGATGAAGCGGAATCCGAAAACACTCTGTTTCTGGGCCTTTTATCTGCTGATTATGAACTGGGTTGATATTTTCTGGCTCGTCATGCCGAACATCGCTTTTGACGGAGTCAAGTCAGCAGTGACATTCCCGATGATCCTGATCAACGTATGTTGTACAATTGGAGTTGGTGGTCTGTTCGTTGCAGGCATTCTGAAGTTCGCCGGCGAAAAATCAGTCATGCCGGTTCGGGATCCACGCCTGGAAGAGTCACTGAAGTTTCACAACATTTAATTTCCGTCTGATCGAATTGATCAGCGCCTTTTAGAATAAGAGAATAAACTATGTCGGGGCATAAAGCAGCCTATGATGATCTCGATACCACGATGATTGCTTTTGTCGGTGTCGTGGGAACCATCATTACTTTCTTCCTTGTGTTCGCGATTGCCGCTATGAGTAACAAGTTTGAGAGCAAGCAGACGGAAATCAAAGTGATCGAAGTGCCTGACGTGAATTCCGACAGTATTCTGGCAAATCAGGCGGCCACATTAACGGAATACCGCTGGATTGATCAGGATAAGAATATCGTTGCAGTGCCCATTGACCGGGCGATGGAAATTGTGGTTCAGGAAGAACAGGAAAAACAGAAACAGGCTAAAACTAAAAAACCATGAAACCGTTTGCATCTTCCATTCTGACTCTTCTCTGCTGGGTAAGCTGTGTCATCCCGGTGCAGGCAGATCGTATGGAAAAGGCTCCCAAGGATATTGAGAAACTGGATGTGCTCGAACATCTGGATACGAAATTACCTCTGGATCTGGAGTTTCAGGATACGACCGGAAAACAGGTGAAGCTGGGTGATTATTTTAAAAAGGATCGCCCCGTTATTCTGTCACTGAATTATTCGAACTGCCCGATGCTGTGCTCATTACAACTCACAGCACTGGTCAGGGGTTTGAAAGAACTGGAGTGGTCCGCTGGTGATCAATATGATTTTGTCTCGGTCAGTATTGATCCCAAAGAGACTTATCAGCGGGCGAATTTAACAAAACAGAAGTACTTCAAGGAATACGATCGTGCAGGCACAGCCGGAGGCTGGCATTTTCTGTGCGGTCAGCAGGCGTCGATTACAAAATTAGCGGAGGCGATGGGAGTTCAATATAATTATGTCGAAGAGCGAAAAGAATACGCTCATCCGGCTGTATTACTGATCTGTACTCCCGATGGTCGCATTTCCCGTTATCTGTATGGCATCGGCTTTCCCGAACAGACTTTGAAATTAGCATTGGTGGAAGCGTCGGAAGGAAAGATCGGTTCGACGATCGATCGAATTTTACTGTTCTGTTTTCACTATGATGCAGACAAAGGTCGATATGCTCCGACCGCACGGAATATTATGAAAATTGGTGGGTTTGCAACCGTTTTTGTCCTGACTGTGGTTTTGATTCCCTACTGGCGGGGACGCAAAGGCAGAGTGGAAATGACAACCGGGCAGACTCATGAAGTGACTGGAGGCTCCTGAACCGTTTCAGGTTTCTCCAGAGGATTTGTGTTTTAATCAGATTTGGTTAATACCTTAAATATTTTAACACTCAACAGTTGAATGTGTGAATGCAGATGAAACTATTCATCCCTGAATTATTAGCAAACACGGTAGCTGGTTTCTGGTTTCCGTCTCAAGGTTCCACGGTGGCGGAGAGTGTAGACTCTGTCTACTTCTTCATTCTGTGGGTCTGTACGTTTTTCTTCGTACTGATCGTCGGATTGATGCTGCTGTTTATGGTCAAATACCGTCATCGGCCTGGCGTCGAAGCAGAAAAGACCGTTACGCATAACCTGACTCTGGAACTGTCCTGGTCGGTGATTCCAACACTGCTGACCATTGTCATGTTCTGGATAGGCTTTACCTCTTATCTGGATATGCGAACGCCCCCGGCTGCGTCTTACCAGATTGATGTGGTCGCGAAAAAATGGGTCTGGGCTTTCAAATATCCCAACGGCTGGATCGAAAGTGAACTGCATATCCCCCTGGATGAGAATGTGACTCTCACGATGGCTTCGGACGATGTGATTCACAGTCTGTGGATTCCGGCGTTCCGTACCAAAATGGATGTGGTGCCCGGTCGTTATACACAGGAATGGTTTAAAGCCATCCCTCCTTCCGATGAGGATGGCCCCGTCAAGTATCCTCTGGAATATCCTTTGATGTGTTCTGAATACTGTGGTACCAAACACTCGGAAATGGTCACCAAGGTCGTCGTGCATGAAACCAGAGGCGATTTTGATAAATGGCTGCAGAACGCCGCGGATATTCATAAAAACAAAACACCGATCGAAGCCGGGGAATACTTTTATAAGAGCCGTGGCTGTATCCTGTGTCACTCGCTGGATGGTTCCATTATCAAAGGCCCTTCTTTCAAAGGATTGTTTGGCAGCGAACGAACATTCGCTGACGGAACAACCGGAATTGCCAATGAAAATTACATTCGTCAGTCGATTCTGGAGCCGCAGGCAAAAGTGGTTGCTAATTTCCCTCCCGTCATGCCTACCTTTAAAGGGCAGCTGACAGACCAGGACATTACTGCGATTATCAGATTCATCGAAGCCCAGAAGTAGTGGCGCTGGTGAATCGATTTTATCGATAAATTGAAAGTGAGAATCTGTTTCTCAATTGTGTTTCAGGATTTTAAATCCGACCTTATTTGAAATTATTCAGGAGGCTGGAAGATGGCAACAGTAGTTGACTCCTCCAATCCAAAATCAGATTTCCCGATTCAATACCGCGAATTGAATTATTTGAATTGTACCAAAGGCTGGAAGAGCTGGTTTTTCACCCTCGATCACAAACGCATCGGCATCATGTACCTGATCGGTGTGACCGTCGCGTTCTTTCTGGGAGGGCTGTTCGCCGTTCTGTTACGTACAGAATTACTCTCCCCCGAAAAAATGTTTTTGAGCGCGGATGGCTACAATCAGATGTTTACCCTGCACGGTGCCATCATGACCTTCCTGGTGATCATTCCCGGGGTACCCGCGGCGATTGGAAATATTATTCTTCCTGTCATGCTGGGGGCGAAAGATGTGGCATTCCCCCGTATGAACCTGGGCAGTTTCTACCTCTGGATGGCCGGTGCCGCCTTCTTCCTGGCTGCTCTGGCACTGGGGGGACTGGATACCGGCTGGACCTTCTATACACCTTACAGTGTGACGACCGGTACTGCAGTGCGGACCGCGCTGCTGGGGGTCTTTATCCTGGGCTTCAGTTCGATTTTTACCGGGCTGAATTTCATTGTTACCATTCACACCATGCGGCCGCCGGGAATGACCTGGTTCAAGATGCCTCTGTTTTTGTGGGCCTTGTATGCAACCGCATTGATTCAGGTGCTGGCGACTCCCGTCCTGGGGATTACCGGCCTGTTGCTGATTGTGGAAAAAACATTCGAAATCGGGATTTTTGATCCCCGACTGGGTGGAGACCCGGTTCTGTTCCAGCACTTCTTCTGGTTCTATTCACACCCTGCCGTTTATGTGATGATTCTTCCGGCGATGGGTGTCATCAGCGAAGTCATCGCTGTCCACAGCCGCAAACACATTTTCGGATACCGTTTCATTGCTTACAGTAGTATCGCGATTGCCGTCTTCGGCTTCCTGGTCTGGGGACACCACATGTTTGTTTCCGGTCAGTCGAAAGTGGTTGCCGTCGTGTTCTCGGCCATTACCTTCAGTGTGTCGATCCCGTCGGCGATTAAAGTCTTTAACTGGCTGACGACCATGTATAAAGGTTCGATCCGCTTTACGACCGCGATGTGTTACGCCCTGGCGTTCCTGTTTATCTTTTCGATCGGTGGTCTGACAGGATTGTTTCTGGCGACGCTGGCAACTGACATCCACCTGCATGACACCTACTTCGTGGTCGCCCACTTCCATTATGTGATGATGGGATCGTCACTGGTCGGGCTGTTCGCCGCCGTCCATCACTGGTGGCCTAAAATGACCGGTAAGATGTTCAACGAATTCTGGGGACGAATTGCCTGCCTGGGTGTCTTCCTTGGGTTCAACCTGACCTTCTTCCCACAGTTTCTGCTGGGAACACGCGGTATGCCTCGACGGTATTATACGTATCTGCCGGAATTTCAGAATCTGCATGTCATGTCAACCTGTGGGGCCTATCTGCTGGGATTGAGTTCAGCATTGATGGCTGCCACATTGATTTACTCGGTGTATCGTGGCAAACTCGCTCCCGCCAATCCCTGGGGAGGTGCTTCCCTGGAATGGCAGTGTTCTTCACCACCACCACATAATAACTTCGATCATCCTCCTCTGGCCGGCGATCCCTACGTGATGGAATCCGTCGTTTACAATGAGGAAATCGGAGGTTACGTTCCCGTTGAATGTCAAGGGGCTAACAAGGGCTCTGTGACCGCATCAGGAGATAATGAAGCTTAATGAATACCGCGGCCACCACTACCACAGATGAGCACGCTGACAGCCACGATCATGAACATCATGATCCCCGGCTGGCGCATCACTTCGATTCTCATCAGCAGCAGTTTGATACCGGCAAACTGGGTATCTGGATCTTCCTGGTTACCGAAGTTTTGTTCTTCAGCGGACTGTTCGGCTTTTATGCTGTTTATCGTTCATTGCACCCCGAGGTGTTCCTGTACGCCAGCCAGTTTCTGGATACAACATTAGGGGCAGCAAATACCGTAGTCCTGCTGTTCAGCAGTCTGACGATGGCCTGGGGAGTACGCTGTGCCCAACTGGGGCAGTCGCGAGGTCTCCTGGTCTGTCTGGTGACAACGCTGGCCTGTGCTGCGATCTTCCTGGGTGTGAAATCGTTTGAATACACCGAGAAAGCACACCACCATCTTTTACCAGGTCGTGCTTACCAGAGCCCGGAACATCACGATGCAGCCGCACACGCTACTGCAGCAGATGGTGAAACCGCTGCAGCCGCTAAAGAAGCGGAAGCCGCTGAAGCTTCCGTTCATGGTGATCACGGTGATGAATCGCTGTTCGAGAAAACCAAGCATACACTCTCTTATATGACAACAGTTCTCTGGGGAGTGATTGTACTTTCCGGGATCGCATTCGGGCTGCTCTTCAAGAATCCCAATAAAAAGACACTGGCTACGATTGCCGGTTGTGTTCTGGTTTCAGCCATTGGGATGCAGCTGGGGGCCTTTTCCAGTATTGGCTATCATCAACTGGGACATGCCGAAAAACCAACGGATGAAGAGATTGAGTTAGCGGAAACGGTACCTGCCGAATACGCGAAACAGAAAGAAAAAATTCCGGAACCGATGCTGGCAAGAACGTTCTTCAGTGTTTACTTCTGTATGACCGGTGTGCACGCCATCCATATTATCGGCGGTATGATCGCGATCAGCTGGCTGATCGTCAGAACCGTTCATGGTGCGTTTACAACCTATTACTTTGGCGCGGTTGATTTTGTCGGGCTCTACTGGCACCTGGTCGACCTGATCTGGATTTACCTGTTCCCGCTGTTATACCTGATCAATTAGCGTCTGTAGAATTCAAGATTTAAACCAACATTTGTGAGAGGCCAATTCGCTTCTCAGCAGTTTTCAGATAAAGAGACGAAAGTATTCATCATGTCAGATCATGTTGAAAGTGATGCCCACGCAGAAAATACACAAAGCTGCCACGTGCATATCGTACCAGTCAAAGTGCTGGTAGGCGTGTTTCTTGCTCTGGTTGTATTAACGGTGATTACCGTTGAGGCAGCCAAGTATGACACCGGTGCTCTGGACGTGATCGTCTCGATGGCAATCGCGACCGTAAAGGCTTCACTGGTCGTCTTTATCTTCATGCATCTCTGGTATGACAAACCATTGAACAAGCTGGCATTCTTCTTCTCAATCGTATTTGCCGCCTTTTTTCTCTGCATGATTCTGCTGGATTCGCATGCCTACGATAACTATGTCAAAGGTTTCACAGAGGATAAAACTCCTGAATTCCTGGTGAAAGAACCGGAAGCAGCTGCTCCTGCAGCAGCACCAGCCGCAGCGACGGACGCGAAACCGGCAGCGGATACGAAGGCTGCCCCCGCTGAAAAACCAGCGGATGAGAAGAAGCCGGCTGCCTCAGAAAAGCCGGAAACAGACAAAAAGACCACGCCAGAAACGATCGACAAAACCGATTCGAAGTAATCTGATCGACTTTCGTGGATCGCTTCTCGAAAGACGATGATCCGGCAGCGGGTCAGATCGAAGTATGTCATCAGCGTTTCTGCTTGTTGATCAAAAGCAGGTGAGCATGCCAGCCGACCGGAGTCAGAGATGGAGAGATCGTCTCGTGCTGTTGTTCACATCACGAGACAGGCTCAGTCAGCGGGATTTTGGGCTGGCGATTTTTCTGTTTAGCATCGCCGTCCTGTTTATCGGCGGTCTGCTGTCTTATGTCATCGTCCGTTCCAATCTGGCGCAGCAGCATGAACCGGTGAAACTGGTTATTCCCCCCGCACTCTGGCTGAGTACGGTCCTGTTGATTCTGGGAAGCATTTCCATTCACCGTGCTGTCTTTTATGTTAAACACGAAAAACAGCAGCAGTTTCGCAATTGTCTGAACCTGACATTTCTGCTGGGCGGCGCGTTCTTTATCATCCAGACAATCGGATTGTCTCACCTCTTACAACAGCATTCAGATATCTTACTGAGCCTCAAAGAAACGAAAAATGCTGCGAATTATCCGAGCAGTTATGGCGTGCTGTTTACGTTTGTCTTAGTGCATGCCTTCCACTTTTTCGTAGCGTTCGGATTTCTGGGTTTCGTGATTTATAAAGCCTATCTCTATCTGTATGATCATGAATACAACTGGGGCGTCCATGCCTGTGCTGTTGTCTGGCACTTCCTGGGAATCATCTGGATCTGCATGCTGCTGCTGTTTTATCTGATTGGGTAAAACGTCTCCTGTTGAGGCAGCATGACTCTGATTCGATAAACGTTTCTCAGTTCACCCTCAAGTTGCTGCTCGAATATGGAACAGAGTCTAAGTTACCTCAATACAATGTCTTAAGACTTCTCTACTGATTATTACCGCTGATCAACGGGGGAGAGGGTGAACCGCTATTTCCTCAGCCCTGCTGGTTTTACTAAAATAGACGACCAGTCGTAATTCCACCTGGAAGCCGGATTCCGGTTCTATCGTTTCTTTTGTTGTCTGTCGCGATGCACCATACTTCCCGTCAACTCGAAATTCAAACTGAAGAGTTGCCGCAGCGTTCGAGCCTGTTTCGGCTGGTGCTGGAATCAGTGGCTTCACTGGCGATTGCCGTCATTCTCTTTCGAACCTTCGCGGCGGAAGGTTATATGATTTCGACTGGTTCCATGGCGCCCTCTCTGCTGGGATATCATAAGCAGGTCACCTGTCCCCGTTGTCACTATTCATTTACCTATGGGGTGGCCTACGATGATTCTGTCACTGCCAACCGGGTACAGGACGCGGCGTCTGGAGAGCAGTCGTTAAATCAAACCGGTCAGTATGCCACCTGTCCCAACTGCGATACCAATTCCATCGATCTGGCCCAGGTGCCTCGCAATGAAGGTGATCAGTTACTGGTGTTTAAACACGCCTACTATCTCAAACCTCCCGCGCGCTGGGATGTGGCGGTATTTCAAAATCCGATCAAACCAACCCAGGCGTATGTCAAACGGGTAGTCGGTTTACCTGGTGAAGCGGTACAGGTCAAAGAAGGAGACTTATATATCAATGGAGAAATCCAGCGCAAAGATTTGAAAACACAGCGTGCTGTTCGCCTGCTGGTACACGATCACCAGTTTCAGCCATCGGAAGACGACTTTTTTCAACCCCGGTTTTCCGTTGTGGAAGCAGATGAAGCGCAGGAGCAGAATCAACCGGCTTCGCCTGCCTGGAAGGAACAGTCCGACGGGTTTCTGTTTACCTCAGACGGCAAAGATGCAGACACCTGGTCCTGGGTCAGGTATCAGCATTGGGTGAGGCAGGGGGGACATCATCTGACAGAAGTTCCGCTCGAGAAATGGCCGGAAGAAATCGAGAAGCCCGAACCGGTGCTGGCTGCCATTCAGTATGACGAACTGAAACAACTGCTCTCCTGTAAAGGAGCGATGCCGGCAGAAGACTGTCATCGACTGCTGAACCAGACCGAAGATGATGCCTTTCGCTATGCCGTTGCTCTATTGTATGAAAAATCGCATGTGGCCCCCGTGCTGGATCGGTATGCTTATAACTCGGGAGTTGAAAATCAGACCGCGATTCCCGTGCACGATTTTCTGTTTGAGTGTGACCTGCAGGTGAAGTCGCCGGAGGGGGAACTGGCGATTGAACTCTTCGACGGTCAACATCACTTTCGAAATGTCATTGATTTCAAACAGCGCCAAGTCAATCTGTTTATCGACGATCGCAAACAACCGATTCGTACCGGTCCCCTGCGCAGCGACTTTCGATCGCAGCCCGTAAAACTGGAAATGTCGGTGATGGATCGTCAGACTCTGTTTGCCATCAATGGGGAGCTGGCTTACCAGCCTCTGCTCTTCAGTAAAATTTCGGAACCACGTGCAGAGATTCGAGTTCCTCTGCAGTTTGGTGCCCGGGGCGGAACATTTAAACTGACCGGCCTGAAACTGTTTCGCGATATCCACTATACCCGTGGCAAAGCCCTGCATGGGGTCGATGAACCCTACCGGCTGGATGAGAACAGCTACTTCATGCTGGGCGATAACAGTCCCGTTTCGCTCGACAGTCGGAGCTGGGCAGACGGGAAAGTAGATCAGAAATATTTGCTGGGTAAGCCCTTTCTCGTACATTTACCATCGCGGCAGGGGGAGGTCAAAATAGGTGATCATATAGGTCACATCCGCATTCCAGATTTCACCCGAATTCGCTATATTCACTAATAGAAACGCAATTTTTTCAGATTATTCAGGAAAACAGTTCATAAATCAGAGCCCGCAGCGAATCATCAGAGCTGAGATGCAGTTTGATTCACAGGTGGCCGGGCATATTAGATTTGACAGGTTGTCGGTAATGACCAAAA
>JAGQQP010000878.1 GCA_020426085.1 Planctomycetaceae bacterium
CTGGGTCGCGCGCGTGCTCAGTTTTCCGATCACCGAAACACGGGCCACTTGTTCCGGGAGTTCACTCTGTTTGAGCTGCTTTTTTCCACATTTTCACTGGCATTATTTTCATCAGTGATTGCTGTATGCCTGCGGGTCGCCGCACTTCGCCCGTCGTCGGCACAGAATGGTCTCGGCATCGCAGCAGATCGCCCCGGTATCAACCTGTATCGCCACCTGCTTTTCTTCAGATCCCTCTTGACGCCTGCATGACTCTCCATAGAATCGATCTCCTCAACAGTAGCAATCATCAAATTCGTAGAGAATCGCCTGCCGACCTCGTTACCTGTTGCAGCCTGAAAAAAACAGTTGCTGCAGACCGCATTCACGACTGGGCCGCGCGAGACCATTTCTCAATACAAACAAGGAAGCAGTATATCGAGATGCATCCGATTGCCTCAGATGGAAATATGGAACCGGTGCAGATAGGACGCAAAGTGACCAGATGCGAATGCAGTTCAACCAGCCAGCGGGGAACAGCTGAATGGGAGTCATTATGACAAGCGGTAAGCGTCATTCCATCCCGGCCCGTTTGATTTTCCTTGTGTTGCTGGCGGTATCTCTGACAGGTCATTTCAGACAAACGCTCCAGGCGGCAGAACCGGGGCGCACCTTACTCGTCAAGTTTCCCAGGCCCTTTCATCTGGAACAGATCTGGACGTTTCGAGAATTCGAATCAGTTTCGCCTCCCTGCCCGGGAATCGTATTCTGGACAGGCACTGATTACGAAGCAGGAACGCGTCGCCTGGCGATTACCGGAGAGAGACTGCTTTCCGAAGCCGGTTTGCAAAAGTTATTGACCACGGGGGTCAAGGAAAAAGATCCCGGTCTCTATTATCAAGGCGAAGCGCCTGCACGTGATCTGGAATTTCAGAAGCTGGATCTGGATGGAGATGGTAAGCAGGAAGTGCTGCTGACAGGTAGAGGAGGGGCAGGCGGGACGAGTCTGTTGCAGGTTTTTAAAATCAGCGAAAAGAAAGTGACTCGACTGTTCACAGACAGCAGTCGCTTCGGGTTCTGGATCTTTGATGAAACGGGAGACGGCAGCTATGAAATCGCCAACCCCGGTTTTGCCTGGACCGCCGGCCCCGATGATCAGATGCAGCCGAGCGAATTCAAGGTGTATACGTTTAAGGAAGGGACGTACCAGCTGCAGCGTTCTATCTCTGCCGCTTCACTGGATCAACTGCTTCAGCAGAAAAAACGAAATGCCAGGACTCCGTTTTCCAGGCTACAGTCGGTTTCAATCATCAATTATTATCAATGAAATTCGGAACGGTACCGACAACTGTTTATTGCGAATTCGGTCACTCATAAAAGCCGGGTGGGATCTGGTCCGGGTCTTCAAAGCGTTCACCGTCGGGGTTATTTTCATCGACCACCCAGGGATCGCCATGATGATGGTATCCGCAGCGTTCCCAGTAGCCTGGCGCATCTTCGGCGAGGAAATCGATCCGTTTGAGCCACTTGGCGCTTTTCCAGGCATACAGTAGAGGGACGATCAGTCGTACCGGGCCCCCATGATCCGGTATCAGGGGTTCACCGTCGTGGAGATCGCAGAGCAGAACGTCGTCTGACTGAAAGTCTTTCAGGGGAAGATTGGTGGTCCATTCGCCATCATAGCCGGTCGCAACCACGTAGCGGGCATCGGGGTGAACGCCGGCGCGTTGCATGATCTCCTGTGCGGAGACTCCTTCCCAGAGATTTCCCAG
>JAGQQP010000879.1 GCA_020426085.1 Planctomycetaceae bacterium
GATGTAGAACGGGCACGCTCAGTCATGCGGGCTCACTTGAAATATCTGTTGATGCCGGAACAGGAATTCGACTGAAGCACAGACACCTTAACTCAGAAAGCGTATCATCATGAAGAAAGTATTCTCCTGCCTGCTGACACTGCTCTGCTGCAGTATCATCACATTCTCTTCGCTCACTGCGGGTGAAAACAGTGACCTGCCTGCTGTGGAAGTCAGCAATGTCCACCAGGTCTTTGATAACGGCGAACATAATGCCTTCACCGACATGATCGAATTCAAAGGCAAATACTACCTCACCTTCCGCACCTGCCCGGGCGGCCACATGCTGTTTCCCACCTCCCGCATTCTGATCATGCAGAGCGACGACGCGAAAACCTGGAAACAGGTCGATGAGTTTTCGGTCGCTAAACGGGATGTCCGCGATCCGCACTTCCTGATTTTCAAAGACAAACTCTTCGTCTACACAGGCACCTGGTACTGTGGCGACTCTGCCCCCAAAACCCGTACCATCAACGAACACCTGGGCTACGCCGTCTGGTCTGCCGACGGAGAAAAATGGTCGAAGCCGACCATGCTTGAAGGAACCTACGGCCATTACATCTGGCGTGCTGCTGCCTATAAAGACAAAGCCTATCTCTGCGGCCGCCGCATCCGCCACTTCGCCAAAGATGACCAGGGACGCGAACTGATCGAAACCGCCATCCTGGAAAGCGACGACGGCCTTGTCTGGAAAACCGCCAGCCTGTTCAACGAACGCCAGGGAGACGAAACCGCGTTCCTGTTCGAAAAGAACGGCGACCTGCTGGCCATCGGTCGCAGCGGATCCAACCCCGCCTGGGTCATGCGTTCCCGGCCCCCTTTTGACCACTGGGATCGGAAACAGCTCGACCGCTATATCGGCGGCCCCTTACTTGCCAAATGGGGTGATCGTTACCTCGTCGGCGGACGTCAGCGCAAGAACGGTAAGTACGTGACTTCACTCTACTGGTTCAAAGACAATCAGCTGCACGAATTCGCCACACTCCCCAGTGGCGGCGACAACTCGTACCCCGGCATTCTGGTCCTGAGCCCCGACCATGCCTTGATCTCGTATTATTCCAGTCATGAAAAAGACAAAGACGGAAAGCCGATCACTGCAATCTATATGGCTGACCTGAAATTGAAGAATTAATAAACTCAATTCGACGGATTTTACGCAAGGGAAAGCGCTCTGCCGGCGTCTTTCCCTTTTTTCATGCACTCACAACAGGACAATCAACCGACCAACCAACCTTACCAGATCATCAGCAGAGACAGCAAAACTTGACGCAGCTGATATATCACGATATATTAATGCAGTTAATAAACCCGATCTCAAATGCGCTGACAGTGGACGCTGATGGAAGATACTTCAAAAAACCTCACCGAATATTCGTATCAATATATCAAACAGCAAATGGAGCAGAATGTACTCGCGCCGGGTTCTCGTCTGGTGAATCGCAAACTGGCGGCCGAGCTGGGTGTGAGTGCCATTCCTGTGCGTGAGGCGATCTGCCGCCTGGCATCTGAAGGCTTTGTGGAACACATCCAGGGATCGGGTGCCTTTGTCCGGGAAATAGGGCGGGAGGATCTGGATGAACTGTATGTGCTGCGCGATCTGCTCGAAAGCTTCGCCGCCGGTGAAGCAGCTTTGTATATCACGCCACAACAGCTGGACGATCTGCAGTTTATCATCGACGAGATGCGCGAAATCACTGCCTTGATGAACGAA
>JAGQQP010000880.1 GCA_020426085.1 Planctomycetaceae bacterium
GAACCGGTAAGCGCGATGCGACCGATTTCAGCATGTGAGGAATGAAGAAACAGGGGAAGTCATCTGTGACGACGGCGCAAGCCTTGGTTGCCAACGCCGACAGTAACCCCGAGCCATGACCGGCTTTGGGTTCGACATAACAGTAATAACCGACGGGGCTGTCCAGCAGACTGTCCCCATTGTCGGCCATTCCCTGCAACACAAATCGATGCAGGCGGTCGCTGGCCCATTCGTATCCGCAGCGTAACGCTTCGAACACGAGCAGAGGTTTGTTGAGTTCTTTGCTGAGGTTGACGGCTCGTTGCAGACTGAAGTTATAGCGAGTCCGCCGATTGGCGATCATCCAGTATAGAACGTAGTCGCCGTCTCTTTGCAGCGGAGACTGGTTGAGTGAGCGGATGCGGATTTCGGGGACAGTCATAGTCGTCGTTTAGTCTTCGGTATCAGAAGTATTCCAGCGGTAGACTGCCAGATGATCCAGGGCGCGGATGAAGAGTTCGTTACCGCTGACAGCAATGTGGGCCCAGGAATCTTCAGCAACCTTTCGCTGATCCAGTAATTCAAACTTTTCATGATTCGCTTTGATCAAGAGCAGGTCGCCCGTCTGATCTAGTGCCAGTATTTTTTTTCCATCAGTGACCATGCTCCAGTATTTACCGTAAGGGGGCGTGGTCCAGCGGGTTTTACCTGTTTTGAGATCAATGCAGGTGAAACGCTGATTCCGCAGATGCAGGTAGATCGAACCATCAATGATCAGCGGAGAGGACATATAGCCCTGGGCTTTGTTGGTCCAGGTTTCTTCAGGGGGTGTCTGTTCGCCCGACTTGCCAGGCGTCAGAAGAAACGATTTGCCGCCATAACTGCTGGTGAATACGGAATTTTCAAAGACAGTGGGGGTCAGAATATTCATCCCTCGAAACGCGGGGATGTCCTGCTTCCAGAGTACGGCACCATCATCCGGATTAACACCCGTTAAGGTCGTGCGGGTCTGAACGATCAGTTGCGGCCCCCCATTCAGGGTAGCGTAGTAAGGCGAAGAGAAAGCACTGCCAAACATGCCACCCCCATCTTCAAGAACCCGCCACTTGATTTCCCCCGTCAGTTTATCAAGTTTACACAACCCGCCGCCGGCCTGGGCGTACAGAGCGTCTCCCACGACAAGAGGGGATGAAGCAAAGCCGAAAGCCGGGGGAGGTGATTTCAGTTTTTCCACAAAATCAACGCGCCAGAGGACCTCGCCGTTGTCTGCATTCAGGCAGACGAGCACATCGCGGATGCCGGCCACGAACAGTCGATTGCCATTCAACGCGGGTGTGGCCCGGATCCAGTCGCCGTTGGCTTTGGCAAAGAAGGGGACACTCAGAGCACCAGGCCATTCCTGTTTCCAGATCTGTTTCCCTGTCGCACGATTCAAGGCTCTGACGACTTCGGTTTTTTCATCGATGGTTTCCGTTACAAAGACACGGTCTCCAGAGATAATAGGACCCGAGTACCCCGGACCGAGGGGAATTTTCCAGACTTGAGTCAGGGATTGTGCAGACAGACTTTCGGGAAAACTTGAGTCACTGACGAATCCATCACGCTTGGGTCCTCTCCACTGTGACCAGTCGGTTGCGTGAAGCGGAGAATTAAACAGTCCCGATAGTGCGATCACCAGTGAAAAAAAGAGTCGTGATGACATACTGACCTCATCAATGACAGTGATCGTAAAGTCGTCTCTGTCTGTCTGATAGAAAAAAGATAATCAG
>JAGQQP010000881.1 GCA_020426085.1 Planctomycetaceae bacterium
AAAAACATTTTATGGAAATCAGATATCGGCGGGCGTTCCGCTCCGATCATTTTAGATGGTCGTGTTTATCTGAACTGTCGAACTCACCATGACGTCACCGACCCGGTTGAGAAAATCAATGCCCGGGAACAGGTGGTCTGCTGGGATGCCAAGACAGGTGAGTTGCTCTGGAAAGATGAGTTCAACGTTTTCCAGACCGACATTCCTTCACCACGTGTTGGCTGGGCCAGCATGGCCGGTGATTCGGAAACCGGTAATGTATTCGTGCACTCCGTCAGTGGTCTGTTTCGCTGCTATTCTCCCGAAGGCAAAGTGCTCTGGGAAACTTCACTGGCTGAAGACTACGGAAAGATCTCAGGTTATGGTGGTCGTACACAGACTCCCATTGTTGACGAAAACCGTGTGATTGTCAGCTTCCTGCAACTGAACTGGGGCAAAACAGCTGCCCCTCCTCCAAAGCAGGCTTACTACGCATTCGATAAAAAGACCGGAAAACTTCTCTGGACTGCTGCTCCCGGCGGCGCTCCTCTGGATACAAATTATTCTGTGCCGATTGTCACAGTGATCGATGGCACTCGCATGCTGATTGCCGGAAACGCCGACGGTGGCTGCTACGCAATGAACGCAAGAACCGGAGAAACTCTCTGGGGCTTCCAGATGTCCAAGCGTGGTTTGAATACCTCACCTGTGGCTGATGGCAAATACGTTTACATCTCTCATGGGGAAGACAACATTGATACCGTCGACTTCGGACGCGTTCAATGTATTGACGGATCCTTGCGAGGTGACATTACCAAGACAGGTAGTGTCTGGCGTGTCGATGGCGTTAAAGCCGGTTATACCAGCCTGCTGGTAAAAGACGGTATTCTGTACGTCGTGGCTGACACCGGCCGGATGTATGCCTACGACAGCAAAGACGGCAAAGAACTCTGGACCTATAACCTGGGTACCGTCGGAAAAGGATCTCCTGTCTGGGCGGACGGAAAACTGTATGTCATGGAAGTGAATGGTAACATTCATATTCTGAAACCCAGTCGTGAAAAATGCGAAGAACTTTCGCACGTCCAGCTGCTGGCACGCGTTGATAAAGGGATGGATGAAATTTATGCATCGCCGGCTATTGCCGACGGTCGCATCTATTTTGTCACCCGCGACCGCACGATCTGTATCGGTGATAAAAGCAGAGAACCCAGCAGCGACCCTATCCCTCCACTGGCTGAAGAAAAGCCAATGCAGGATAAAATCGCTTCAATTCAACTGGTCCCTTACGAAGTCGCTGTGACACAAGGGGAAAAGATTGATTATGAAATCCTGGCTTACGATGCAAACGGCCGCTTTATTAAAAAGGTCGATGGAAAACTGACTCCGGGTCCTGGTATGGAAGCGGTGAAAGTGGACGGCATGACCGTCACAACTCCCTCCGATCTGAAAGCGCCTGCTGCTGGTACTGTTTCAGTCAAAGTGGGTGATGCCACTTCAGAAGCACGAATTCGCGTTTTCCCGCCACTCCCCTGGAAATTTGAAGCTAAGGGATTAAAAGGCAAGCAGGTTCCCCCAGCCTGGGTTAACGGATTTTTGAAACTGCAGCCCACTGAAGTTGACGGAACAACGGCGTTCAAATCCAGCCCGGGTAAAGGTCGTCCCAGTGCCAGCATCTGGATGGGACCATCTAACATGAAGGAACTGGCTCCCAATGGATACACCGTCCAGGCAGACGTGTATTTCAAAGAGCAGAAACGC
>JAGQQP010000882.1 GCA_020426085.1 Planctomycetaceae bacterium
GCTGTGCCTATCTGGTCACAGCTGCAGCGATCAGCGCAGAGCAATGCTACCGAACTCTTCGTTTCAGAAATTGAGGATCGCTTTCAAACCAGACGCACCCAACTCTGCCACCTCCTGTTGTCTACGACAACCCCGGATGACATCCGGGGCCAGCCGGGAAGATACGAAAAACGTATCCAGCCTACTTCAACAGGATCGTCTGCTCACGGTCCGGTCCGACGGAAACAATTTCCACGGGTTTGCCGATGATTTCCTCGATCGCTTTGATGTAAGCAATCGCATTTTCCGGCAGATCTTCCATCTTACGAATGCCGGTGATGTCTTCCTTCCAGCCAGCAATCGTACGATAGACAGGTTTCGCCTGTTCCAGATCCAGAATGTGGCTGGGGAAGTCAATGACCTGCTTGCCGTTCACGTCGTAGGCTTCACAGATCTTCAGTTCATCCAGGCCGCTCAAGACATCCAGCAGCATCACGGCGATACAATCCACGCCACTGATGTTGGCACCATAACGGGTTGCAACCGCATCAAACCAGCCACACCGCCGGGGCCGACCGGTCACGGTACCATATTCGTTCCCCACATCGCGAATCCGCTGCCCGATTTCATCGTGCAGTTCGGTCACGAAAGGTCCGCCTCCCACGCGGGTGGTATAGGCTTTCACAACGCCGATCATCTTATCGATATAGCGTTCGGAGACACCACTCCCGTTGTGAATCCCGCAGCCGGAACTGTTGGAAGAAGTCACATACGGAAACGTGCCATGATCGATATCCAGAAGGCTTCCCTGGGCCCCTTCAAACAGAATTTTTTTCTTGTCGGCGACCGCTTTGAGCAGATAAGCACTCGTATCGACCACATGGTCTTTCAAGATCTCTGCATAACCGGAATACTCTTCGTAAATCGCATCGACATCCAGAGGCTCTGCTTCCGGGTCGAGGGCCTGAAAGATCTTATTTTTATAAGCGACGATTTCTTCCAGACGGGCCCGGAAAAACTCGGGACGCACCAGATCCCCCATCCGGATGGCATGGGTCCGGCCCGCTTTGTCACGGTAACAGGTCCCGATTCCCCGCATGGTGGTACCAATCGCTTTTTCCTTGCGGCTCTGTTCGAAAACGACTTCTTCCTGCATATGATAGGGAAAAATCACGTGGGCCCGGTCACTGATTAACAGCCGACTGGCTTCAATTGGACCATTCTGGTCGGCAATGGAGGCCATTTCCTGCAGGAACGCCTTGGGATTGATCACCACGCCCCCGGTAATCACAGAAGTGACGTTCGGATTCAGAACTCCCGCCGGTAAAAGTGAGAGTTTGTAAGTCTTTCCGTCAAATTTAACAGTGTGGCCTGCGTTATTGCCCCCCAGGTACCGCACGACGATTTCATGCTGTTCCGAGAGTAAATCTACTATTTTGCCCTTGGCTTCATCGCCCCACTGCAATCCAATTACCGACGTCGCTGACACAACACTATCCCACTGATTAGACAATATAAAATGGAGAAAAGATGATTCTGCCTGATTCAGAAAGGACCAGACAGGGCGCATTCCAGGCGCGCACCGGCCCATTTTATCGAACTAAAACCCGTTTGGGGAGCGCCACGCCTCAGGTTGATCTTAATAATTGGATTTTCGCTGCTGCTGGTGATATAATTTCTGACAGAGATCGCCGCCGTGCGGGCCAGACCACAAAAATTCAGCAGGATAATGAACATAACTCCTCAAAAACG
>JAGQQP010000883.1 GCA_020426085.1 Planctomycetaceae bacterium
CTGGTGATCAGCAATGCGAGCGCTGCACTGGTGGTAATCAATCAGATGATCAGGGGCCGGTATTTTAAGGAAGTCACAACTCATATTTCATCCGAATTCGAAAATAACCGTGTGTAGTCCGTTCGCCATCTGCTTTTCTACTGAGACGAATTCGTCGAAAAGATGAAAATCGTTTTGAACTGTTCGTGTGTTCTGGTTAAGATATATCGCTACCCGCTTTTCATCTTATCCTTGAGGAACCATCGCTCATGAGCACCGTCGACAGCCAGGCCGTTGATACGAAACTGACACAGCTGAATCTGAAGCTTTCCCCCAATATTAATTACCGGCTGGAGACCATGTTCCCCAAGATTGAGGGAATGTTTGCGAAAAGCGGGATCAAGAAAAAATTTCAACTGGTCAAACGACTGGAACCTCTGCTGGAAGAGATGCTGCTGGATAAGGAAGAGGTACTGTTTATTTCCAAAGGGAATCAGTCTTCGGTTTCCGAACAGTTTTTCATGGGGGCCCTCTGGGCACAAACCATCAATCACACGGCTGTGGTGCTGACGAACTTCCGGTTGTTGTGTATCCGTACGAATGGTTCGGGTAAGCCAAAGCGTACGTTCTGGTCGATCTATTACAGCCAGATCAAAGATCTGAAGAGTACGATTTTTGGTAATGCGAAAATCTGTCTCAAGGATGGCAAAAACCTGAACTACTCCGGCTTTCCGAAAATTGATCGCAAGACGATGCGGGAGGTCTTTCTGAATGCTTATAAGTCTTTCGAGGAGAAAGGCTTTGACCCCGAGGTTTCGCAGTCACGCGAAAATCTGTGTGGCAACTGTTTTGCGGTGGTTCCCAAAAATGAGTATCACTGTGAAAGCTGTGGCGCGACGTTCTGGAAGCCGTCTGAGGTGGGAATTCGGAGCTTCTTTATCCCCTCGTGGGGCGACTTTGTCATGAAGCATTATCCTGTCGCCTGTGCCGAGTTGTGCGGTTTTATGGTTCTGCTGTTCGTTCTGGCAGCGGTCCTTGCCAATGGAGATTATGGTTTTGCCGTATTTCTGTTTGTGCTGGCCAATGGGGGCGATGCCGCGATTACGGCGCAGATCGCTTCCAAAGGACTGCATCTGAAATCAGTCCCGAAATCCGAATCAGCCTGATCGTGAGACCTGTGCCGTTTGTCATCTGCGGATTCTTTGATGTGAGACGTTTTTGGAAGATGACTCCACAGCCGGCTGCGATGATGCTCGATAAATAAAGCGGATGGTGGCAGCGGGAGCCATCCGTCAAACTGAAGATCGAACATTGAGGAGTAGCTTATGCGTATTATGCGGCCGCGGGCTTGTATGCTGATTCTGGGGATGAGTCTGGTACTGTCACCTGGTGTGATTCTGGGCCAGACTATCGGTCACAAACTGGAACCCTATCTGAAATCAGGAGAGTTGCCTGCTGTCGCCGCCGCGGTCGTGGAACGGGGAACGATCACCGAATATGGTGCTGTCGGTACGCGAAAAATGGGATCAGAGATCCCGGTGACGATTCACGATAAGTTTCATCTGGGATCCGATACCAAAGCGATGACCGCGACCATTGCAGGCATGATGATCGAAGAAGGCAAACTGAAATGGGATTCGACGCTGGGAGACATCTTTCCCGAATTAAAGGATTCCATGGCAGCGGATGTTGAGAAAGTGACGCTGGAGCAACTGTTATCGCATACGAGTGGAATGCGGGCCGAT
>JAGQQP010000884.1 GCA_020426085.1 Planctomycetaceae bacterium
ACCATCTTTATACTTCGCTCGGGTTCAGAGAGATCGTCAAACAGGTTCACTTCGTTGCTCCACTGACGTCAACCACAGACAAGACATAGGAGATGAGCAGACTGCACCGGCGGTTTGAAGTTTGATTTTCGTTAGCAAATACAAAAGGTATTTTTTATGCGACGTATTTCGGTAATTGGTTCTCGCGGCCAACTGGGACACGACCTGATGGAATCTCTGACTTCTGCCGGGCATCACGTCACTGGTCTGACGCATCAACAGATTTCTATTGAAGCCCCCGATAGCATTGCAGGTGCATTGGAACAATCTACACCTGACCTGATCATCAATACCGCCGCCTATAACAAAGTCGATCTGGCAGAACAGGAACCTGATGTCGCTTACGCGGTCAATGCATTAGGGCCACGGCTTCTTGCACGCTACTGTTCTGAAAAAAATATCTGTTTGATGCATATCAGTTCTGACTTCGTTTATGGTCTCGATACAACGCGAACAATTCCTTTTCAGGAGCATGAAGCGCCAGGTCCAGTCAGTGCATATGGTCTCAGTAAACTGGCAGGAGAATATTTTGTCCGCGCCCTTTGCCCCCAGCATTATGTGATTCGCACCTGCGGACTGTATGGAGTCGCCGGGAAAACGGGAAATGGCAACTTTGTTGAAACCATGCTCCGCCTGGGAAAAGACCGGGACGAGCTGTCCATCATCAATGATCAGAACTGCACTCCTACCGCTACGAAGGATCTGGCTGCGGCGTTAACACGATTGATCGAAACCGAACAGTTTGGCCTGTATCACGCAACATGCGCAGGCCAGACGACCTGGTTTGAATTCGCCTGTACGATATTCGAACTGGCGGGGATCTCTGTAAAGACGCACCCCATTACTACCGAACAATATAACGCCCCGGCAGACCGCCCCCGCTTCAGTGTCCTTGATTGTTCCCGATTGACGGCTGCTATTGGAAATGTGATCCCCGATTGGAAATCGTCGCTCAAGCAGTATCTTGAATCTCAGGGGGAAATCTGCCCTAAGTAAAATGATTTAAATAGTTTATACGTTTCTTTGCACGTCAGAAAATCGTGTCGAATCTATCGATTTTCACAGTGATCACAACTTAAAATCAGCTGATTCCCCGCTTTGAGACTTGAAAACGACCAAACTATTGCAGCTGGGTTTTTGGTTTGATACACTCCCTGTCCGCTGTATTGTCAATTTACCGAAGTCTCTGCATATTCAAGGCTTCAATCGTTGACATTCAACATAAAAAACAGCATAAAGAGTGCTGATCGCTCCCGTTAATTAAACGGTCGATTTAGACAGGAGAGATGGCAGAGTGGCCGAATGCGCCGGTTTGCTAAACCGGTGAGCCGTGTAAACGGTTCCACGGGTTCGAATCCCGTTCTCTCCGTTCAAAAAATTGAGCCGCTGGAAACTCTTATTATTACTGTTTCCAGCGGCTTTTTTGATGCAAAATGGTTCTCTGGATATTTAATGCACTAGCTGCAGCCTCTATATTCAACCCGTCGACTCTCTTTTTACGATCCCATTCTGGATTCGCATCTAGAGCACTTCCTGGCGTCGAATCCCCGATACAGGGAAAAGAGAGCAGGCAACCACTTCTTGACAGTGATCAACGACATCCTGGACTTTCCCAAAATTGAAGTCGAGCTAGTAGACTCCGGACCGGGGATGTCTGACAGTCAGGCCGCCAAAATATT
>JAGQQP010000885.1 GCA_020426085.1 Planctomycetaceae bacterium
TGAAGCATTACGAAATTTCCAACTTCGCCCGTCCCGGATACGAATGTCGCCACAACGAAGTCTACTGGACCGGCTATCCCTATTTTGGTTTTGGCCCCGGTGCCGCCAGTTACCTGGACGGCGTGCGACGCCAGAACCATCGCAGTGTCATCACCTGGTTAAAAAAAGTTCAGGCGGGCGAATCTCCGATCGTGGATCAGGAAGAACTGGCACCCGAGGAACGGGCGCGCGAAGCCATCATCTTCGGGTTAAGACGCCGCGCTGGAATCAATCGCCGCGAATTCCAGGAACGCTACGGGTATGATCTGCATCAGCTGGCGGAAACCGCCATCCGCACAAATCTCGAAGCCGGTTTACTGGAAGAGACAGACACTCATCTCAGGTTGACTTCAGCAGGCTGTCTGCTCGCTGATTCTATCGTTGTCGATTTTTTATAAACCGAGACTTCAGGGTTGTGCCTCATACTCCTGCGTCACCTGGACTTCATATTTCCCCGGAAATGTCTTCCAGCCATTTTCCATTTCCCGTCCCAGAATGTTGAACTGCAGCGTTCCTTTAGGCACGAGAAAATAGAGCCCCCCTTTGAAATCTTCATGCACGCAAGGATAGATTTTGTTGTTCACGCTTGCTTCCATAAAATAGCCAAGTCCGCCCAGCATGGAATTCAGGCCGATCGTATTCCGATAACGCAGCAGGTCGGGCATCACATCTTGCGTCTGCATAAATGCATTCCAGTCGTTATAGAAATTCTTCATCGAACTCTGAAGTTCCGCAGCACGTGGCTGATCCAGTTGCTCACCGTTTTTGCTGATATAATCCATCAACGCCGGATCGCCAGTCAGATCGACGCGTACCAGTTCGGTTTTTGCTCCCGGTTTCAGGCGGACTTCCAATCCCCCCTTTTCCAGACCGTAGAATAGCACATCCATCAGATCACTCTGTACGCGCCGTGGCGTTTCGAGCAGATTTTGATTCACGGCTTTGATCACATCTTCCGACACACCCGCGTTCGCAGGATTCAATCGCTGTTCCACTTTCGCAGTTTCAGATGAAATTCGCGCTGCAACCAGATTCCCTTCCAGCCGCGGTCCATAGTTCCAGTAAAAATAACCAGCGACACCTGCCATCGCGGTAAAGAAAAACAGAAACAGAGCCACTCCCCCCGCATTCGATTTACGTCGCTTCCGTAAATACCTTGAGGTGGCACTCGTATGAGGTCGCGGTGCCGATACATTGATCGGCGGTAAATCGGAAGACTCTTCGGCAGGTGGACTGGCAGGCTGACTGGCAGGAGGCGGAGTGGGAGCTTCCTGAGGTTGCTGAACCGGCGGTGTGGGAGCACTCTCAGCAGGCGGCGTGGCACCCTCTCCCGCTGCAAACGGATTGGGAATCACCAGTTTTGTGCCACACCGGGGGCAGTCTCCCTGCTTTCCCGCAGTCGAATCGGGTACTTTTAATGTGGAAGTACAAAAGGGACAATCAAACTGAATCGCCATTGTTTAACTCAGATAATAAAAATTATGGAAAACCGATTGAACCGAAAGAAAGAGTTCAATTATCCGGAAATCAGCTGCGGCAGCTTCGGCAGGGAACTCGTGAGCGACTGAACGGAATTATAAGGATTCAAGGACAAAAAACCAGAGAGTTTTCGTGCTCTCTGTCCCGATCACTTCGATTTCAGGGCCACTTATTTTAATGATTCCAGATATGC
>JAGQQP010000886.1 GCA_020426085.1 Planctomycetaceae bacterium
TCTGGGTTTCCTGTTGTCTTTGACAATCCCGGATTATATCCGGGACCACCCGAGGTTGTCGTGATATAACAGGTTGTGAGAGTGTTACCCATGTGTCCGAACAGTGTGTTCGAACCTTTGGGCACAGTGAACCCGCTCCGGATTCAGTATGAACGGGGTACGCGCGGCTACCCGGTCACTGGGCACGATAAGGCAGAACTCTGCCATCACCATAACCTGCTTCCAGACTCAGATCCTGTTTCCCATCACGAAGCTGAAACAGTACCGCCGTGGTGGCAGGATCTGCATCCTTCCGCGGTTTGACATATTCATATCCCGGGTTGTCATGAGTGTATGGATTTTCGATCAGTTCCTCCAGTGGGGAATAGAGATCCTCATGGATGTCATCCAACGTATCAGGCCAGGCATCGTTGTGATTCGCCCGATAATTGACAATTCCCTGCAGAATATTTCTCATGCGACTCATTGATTGAACGCGATAAGCACTTGATAACGCCTTACTCTGAGAAGGTAAAAAGAGTGCAATCACCAGGAGCAGAGTGAAGAGTATCCCACAGACCAGGAGAACTAATTTGAAACCGGATAATGGTTTTTCTGTCATGCTCATATGATACGACATTGAAGCTGATATACCAGATGTAATATCAGCAATGGGCGACGGTGCGGGACTGATTTTTTTGCTACCACGAAAAACACGAAACCACACGAAAAAAAATGGGTGGTACCGAATGCAATTCGGTACGAGCGCAGCGAGCAGGAAACTGTCAGAGTAAGCGATGAATACAGGGATCGGCATTCTTTACATTGCCAGGCTGCGGTGGTTTTAAATGGTTTCGTTCCGAGTACGAGCCGATTCGATCTTCACCCCACGGGCGGACACATGGGTCCGCCCCTACTACAGACAGGTTGGAAAATCGCCGATCGTTTGAACGCTTTCACTCTGGGTTTCCTGTTGTCTTTGACAATCCCGGATTATATCCGGGCCCCCCCGAGGTTGTTGTAATATAACAGTTTTGAAAGTGTTACCCATGTGTCCGAACAGTTTGTTCGACCCCTTGCCCAATGAAAACAACCGGCCCCCGAAAGAGCCGGCTGTTTTACTTAAATGCTTTGACCTGAGAATCGGCTATTCGCCGCGGAGTCGTTTGCCGAGTTTGGCGATTTCGGCTCCGAGTTCTTTGCGGGCTTCGCCGAGTCCTTCTGCTGTCAGGTTGCCGGACTTGAGATAGTTGAGCACGATGTCTTCGGCTTTCATCAGGTCCTTACAGGCGTCGGCGACTTCGGATGCGATTTCGGTCGGAATCGTGGTGACGCCGTTCAAATCGCCGTGCAGCAGATCGCCGGGATAAATGGGGATGCCGCCCACAGTGACAGGCACATTCACCTGCAGCGTGTGGCAGTAACCGTGGGCACAGTTGGTGCCGTTAGTGAAAGCGGGGAAGTCGAGGGCTTCAACCTGATCCAGATCGCGACCTGCACCCGATGTGATGATGCCTTTCGCGCCGTAGGCTTTGTAGGTGGAACACATGACTTCGCCGAACGTGGCGGAGGCGGTAGGTTCATCAATGTCCTGGTAGACGACGACAGGGGGACCAGGCAGAGTTTCAAACGCTGCGACCTGGGTATCCAGACCGGAATAGACGTCGCCGCTGCGCGGAGGCGCCATACTGCGGAAGGTGGATGTCAACGCGTAGCCGACCAT